>JANYFU010000297.1 GCA_025359665.1 Caulobacteraceae bacterium | reverse complement strand
GGCGAAAATCCCTATCGCGGTATTCTGGCGCTGTCGGATCGGCTGGTGGTGACTAGCGACAGCGTCTCGATGGTGTCGGAAGCCCTGTCGGCGCCGCATCCGGTGGAGGTGTTCGACCTGGGCTTTGCCCGCCATGTCGGTTTCATCCAGAGTCTGGCGGACCGGGGCCTGATCCGCCGGTTCGATGGCGATCCATCGGTTCCGCGAACCACCGGGCCGGTCAATGCCACGGACGAGGCCGCGCGCGCGGTGCGGGCTCTGCTTCAAGCCCGGCTCCTGTCTCAGGTCAGAACCGGCGTGTCCGGATAGGCCAGCTGCTCCCGGGCGCGCCATTCGTCGGTGACATAGTTCATGATCACCGACTTGCGTAGCCCCGGCAGCGGTCGACGCTCCAGGCCATGCCAGGTGTTGGCCCCCGGAACGAAGACCAGGGCGGAGTTGTCCAGGAACGGCGGCCGCTTCGCCCAGGTGTCAGGGTCGGCGTAGATATCGGTGCCGAGGCCGGCTTGATCGGCCGACTCGGGCAGGTAGATCAGCATGGTGAACAGCTTGACCCCCAGGTCGGTGTGCGGCAGCAGCCAGAAGCCGTCGGTGTCCTGGGCATATTCGAGCCGCACATAGCCACCCGAGAGGTCGACGCCGGTCAAATCCTCGATCGCCTGGGCCACCGGCTCCGACTGGAACGCGTCCGCCACGGCGGCGCAGACATCGAAACGGGCGATATTGGCCGCGTCGAAATAGTGTCGCTGGTCGTTGTGCAGCTCGCGCTTGCCAGAGATCCCGCCGAGGTCAGGCTTGGGAAACGGCAATCGGCGCAGCGTCGCCGCCATGCCCGGCGGAAACACCGACGAGACCAGCCAGTGGCGATAGGGCCGATCATCGTGGCGCGCGGCGGCGAACGCGGCGATCAGGCTGGTCCGGGTGGCGGCGGTGAGGTCGGACCGGGAGGGAGTCTTCAGCAAGGCCTGGCTTTCAGTCGAGCGGCGGTCGGCGATCCGCCCAGGGGCTGGCCCTTTCAAGCTGACCAGCTAGGCGAAACAATGTCCCCTCCTCACCCGCCCGGGCCACGAACTGGACGCCGATCGGCAGGCCCTGGGCGCTCCAGGCCAGGGGGACGGTCATCGCCGGCTGGCCGGAGACGTTGAACGCCTGGGTGTTGGGCATGAATTGGAACAGGCGGGGAGAGAAGTCCTCCGGGCCGCCTTCCCGCAGCCAACCGATCGGCACGGCGGGGGAGCCGAGGGTCGAGAGCAGCAGAATGTCGAAGTCCTGGAAGCTGCGCGCCGCGGCGCGGCCAAAGGCGTGGGCGGTCTGCAGGGCCTGGATATAGACCGAGGCGGGTATCGACCGGCCATGGGCCTGGAACGCCCAGGTGCCCGGCTCGACCTCGCCCTGCTCCACGGGCCGGCCGCGGCGCAGCGCCTCGTTGTCGAGGGTGGCGGCCAGGCTGGAGGCGACGATCACGCCGGCGGCGATCTGGACGCGCGGATAGTCCCAGTCGAGCCTGGCTTCGAACACATGGTGACCCAGGCTCTCGCACAGCCGCGCCGCGTTGATAACCGCGCCGGAGCATTCCGGATCAATGGCCGGCACATTGATGCCGCCGGTGATGAAGCCGATCCTCAGCGCCCCGGGATCGCGCCCGACCTCGTCTAGATAGGGCGTCTCGGGGGGCGTCGCCCAATAGGGGTCTCCCGGCTGGGGCGCGCAGACCGCATCGAGCAGGGCGGCGCTGTCGCGCACCGTGCGGGTGACCGCATGCTGGATCGAAAACCCGCCCCAACCCTCGTTGGCCGGCGCCACCGAGACCCGGCCTCGGGTCGGCTTGAGGCCGAACAGGCCACAGCAGGCGGCCGGGATGCGGATCGATCCGCCGCCGTCGCTGGCGTGGGCGGCCGGGACGATCCCCGCGGCCACGGCGGCCCCGGCTCCGCCCGACGAGCCTCCGGAAGTGCGGGTGAGGTCCCACGGGTTGCGGCAGGGGCCGAACAGCTCCGGTTCGGTCACCGGTTCAAGGCCGAACTCCGGCGTATTGGTCTTGGCGAACATCACCAGCCCGGCGGCGCGATAGGATGAGACAATGGCGTTGTCGGCCGCCGGAATGACGCCCGCCATCAGGCGCGATCCCGCCGAAGTCGGCACACCCGCGACCTGGGCGCTCAGGTCCTTGAGCAGGAACGGCGCGCCGCTCAGAGGCCCGCTCGGTGGACCGTTCTTGACCAGCGCCCGTGCCGCTTCGGCCATCGATGTGGTCAGGGCGTTGATCCGGGGATTCACCGCCTCGGCCCGCGCCAGCGCGGCTTCCAGCACCTCGGCGGCGGTGACCTGGCCGGTGCGGATCAGGCCCGACAGGCCCAGGGCGTCATGGGAAAGGTAGTCGGACTGGTTCATGCGCCGATCAAATCACGGTATGGCCGACGAACCAATGAGCGCCCCCAGCGAAATCCGACCGATCGAGATTTTCATCGACGCCGACGCCTGTCCGGTCAAGGACGAGGTCTATCGCGTCGCCCAGCGCTATGGCCTCAAGACCTGGGTGGTCTCCAACGCCTTCATGATGATCCCGGCCCATCCGCGCATCGAGCGGGTGATCGTCGACGCCGGCCCCGATATCGCCGACGACTGGATCGCCGAGCACGCGCGGCCCGGAGACGTGGCGATCACCAACGACATCCCGTTGGCCGAGCGGGTGCTGGCCGCCGGCGCGGCGGCCATCGCGCCCACCGGCCGTGTGTTCACCCGCGATTCGATCGGCTCGGCTATCGCCCAGCGGGCGATCATGGAGCAGATCCGCTCCACCGGCGCGATCACCGGCGGCCCGGCGCCGTTCAGCAAGGCCGATCGGTCGCGGTTCCTGCAATCGCTGGACGAGGCGATCAACAGGGAAATCCGCCGCCGAAAGACGGCGACTTAAAAGTCTCATCGACTGGATAGGGTCGCCAAGCTGGAGCCCCCTCCACCGCTTCGCGGTCCCCCTCCTCCAGAGGGGGAGGAGAAGGGCGCCTCTCTTCCCCCTTTGGGGGAAGTCCCCCGAAGGGGGGATGGGGGCTCCAGCCTGGCGGCACATCTCAACTCTGGACAGCCCTGATTAGTCCTCGTGCCCGGGTCGGCCTCGCAGGCCCTTGACCCCCGCCCGGCGGGTCTTGCCGTCGAGGCGCTTGAGTTTCGAGGCCAGGGTGGGCCGGGTCGGACGGCGGGTCCTGGGGCGCACGGCGGCCTGGCGCAAAAGATCCATCAGCCGCTCCCGCGCGGCCTGGCGGTTCATCTCCTGGGAACGATGCTCCTGGGCGAAGAGCACCAGCACCCCGTCCAGGGTCAGGCGGCTGCCAGCCAGCGTCTCCAGTCGGGCCTTCACATCCTCCGGCACCGATGGTGAGCCGCGCACGTCGAAGCGTAGTTCGATCGCGGTGCTGGTCTTGTTGACGTGCTGCCCCCCTGGGCCGCTGGCGCGCGCGGCCTTTTCGCTGATCTCGCCCTCGGCGGCGGCGAGCCACCAGGGATCGCGTTTGCGGGGGGTGTCCATGGGGCGCGGACCATAGCGTGGCTGAGGCCGCCGGTCATAGGGGGTTGCGGCTATTGCGCCGTAACCCTTCCGGGTTAGATGCGCGCCGATTGTGGCCCGGGGAATCGATCATGCGCGCAAGGTTATCGTCAGGCGCGGTCGTGTTCGCGGCGATGCTGTTGACGGCGTGCTCGAAGCCCACCGCCCTGCCCGCGCCGCCTCCGGACGCCGGAACCAAGGCGATTCTCGCAACCCTGCCCGCCGCCTATCAAAACGCGGACTTGGAAAACGGCCAGTCGAACCTGGCCCTGTGCAAGGCCTGTCACACCCTGAACCAGGGCGCACAGGCGGCGGCCGGACCCAATTTGTGGGGCGTGTTCGGCCGCCAGGCCGGCAGCCAGCCCGGTTTCGACTATTCGGACGGCATGAAGCGCCTGAACGTGGTCTGGGACGCCGATCGCCTCAATACCTGGATAACCCGGCCAAGCGCCATGGTTCCAGGCACCCGGATGTCCTACATCGGCATGGAAAGCGCCAAGGACCGCATCGACCTGATCGCCGCCCTGAAGGTGGCGACTACGGCGAAGTAGTCGGCTTAAGCGTCGTAGCCTGGGCTCTGGCGGTCGAGGCGGCGCAGGCAGCCGGGCCACGCCAGGGCGCCGCCGATACCACGGCTGACCTGGGACTTCACCTCGTCCTGGCTGGCCTGAGGAGCGATCAGCACGTTCTCGCGACCGACCGACAGGGCCATCACCTGCTGTTTGCAGGCGCGTTCAAGATAGAACATGTGGGTCCAGCAGTCGGCGGCCGATTTGCCCACCGTCAAGGTGCCGTGGTTGCGCAGCAACATCATCATGTTGTCGCCCATGTCGTGGACCAGGCGGTCCTTTTCCTCATGGTTGAGGGCGATGCCTTCATAGTCGTGATAGCCCAGGCGCGGCAGGCAGATCAGCGCATGCTGGCTGAGAGGCAGCAGCCCTTCCTTCTGGGCGGAGACCGCGACACCCTGATCGGAATGCAGATGCATCACATAGTGGGCGTCGTCGCGCGCCGCGTGGATCGCCGAGTGGATGGTGAACCCGGCCGGATTGATGAAATACGGGGTTTCCTGGAGGATCGCGCCGTTGAGGTCGATCTTGACCAGGGACGAGGCGGTGATCTCATCGAAGAACAGGCCGTAGGGATTGATCAGGAAGTGATGGTCCGGCCCCGGCAGGCGGGCCGAAATGTGCGTGTAGATCATGTCGTCCCAGCCAAACAGCGCCACCAGCCGGTAGAGCGCGGCAAGATCGACCCGGACCTGCCATTCCTCGGCCGAAACCTGACCCTTGAGGGAGCTCAGGCCCCCGAGCGATCCATCCGCCATAACGGTATCTCCTGATCGACATATCGTCGTGGACTTGAGAGTCGCGCCCGACGAGGCTCGCGTCAAGAGCGGTCTTGCTCGCTGTGGTTAGCTCGTGATGTGTCCGGAGTTCGTAGCTCGTGAAGTGACCGGTCTTATGCGTCCTGTGAACGGGAGACGCGGATGGACCGGGCACGGATCAACGAGGGTATACGCCGGATGCGATTTGAGGATTTGCTTGGC
>JANYFU010000260.1 GCA_025359665.1 Caulobacteraceae bacterium | reverse complement strand
AGAGGCAATGCGTAGGTTGAGGCCACGGCGAAAGCCGACGCCAGGCCAGCGAACGTGACAAGCATCGCGCCCGCGCCTTGCGTTGCATTGCTCTGGGCTGTGATCTTCAATGGCATATCGTACATTTCGAACTCCAGTTCTTCTGTCCTGGTTCTTGCCCGAAGATGTTCGACTTTGAACCCCGCGATTCTACGTTCGTGATTTTACGGTCGTGATTCTACGGTGGCTCCCGGGCGGATGCCGCGGTTGGGGCAGCCACCCCGCCCGTCATTCCGGCATTTCAACTGGCGACGGGAATGACCCTGTTCTTTATCAGCGCCGTTCGGTTCAGTGGTCCCGCCGGTGTTTATTTCGTGCCGTTGATTTTGCTGATCTTCTAGATGATCCGCGCCAGACTTACGTCGTCGATGGAGAGGCGTCAGGCTTAGCGACATCTGGCCGGCCGAAGTCGACATCCTTGGACTTGACGGTTCCGGCCGTCCGGCCCGGCGCAGTCTGGTAGGTCCAGTACAGATTGGTATGGGTGATGACCTGGGCTGGCGGTGGCGCGCCCCATCTCGACATATCGTCTGTCGTATGGGCGTCGCTGACCAGGGTCGCGTCGTAGCCCCTGGCGAACGCGCCGTGTAGCGTCGATCGGATGCAGGCGTCGGTCTGGGCGCCGGCGACGACGAGCCGCCCGACACCCAGGCCCGACAATACGATCTCTAGAGTGGTATCCTCGAAGGCGTCGCCATAGCACTTTTCAATCAGCGGTTCGGCGGCGCCCGGAATGATATCGGGGACGATCCGCCATCGGCCGCTCCCCTTGGCAAGCTCATCGCTGAAGTGCTGGACCCAGACGACGGGGACCTCTTTTTCCCGCGCCTTCTCCACGAGGCCGGCGATGTTGGCGACCACCGCGTCCCGCTCATGAGCCTTCTCGACGACGCCGTTCTGAACGTCGATGACGAGGAGCGCGGTGTTGGGCCGGTTCTCAAGCGTGGTCATTGTCTCACCTCAGTCACGCGGCGTGGCCGGACGCCGATCGAGCCGTCTGGCTATTCGGCCGCCAGCGCCATAGGCGCTGCCTGGGCTCCGCGTAGCAGCCGGCCCGGCAGGGCCCCGGTTGGTTCGCCGCCGCGATAGGTGACCTGGCCGGCGACGATGGTGGCGATGTAGCCGCTGGCCTTCTGGATCAGCCGGCGGCCGCCCGCCGGCAGATCATAGGCGACCTGAGGCGCGTGCAGGGTCAGGCCCTCATAGTCGATGACGTTCAGGTCGGCCCGGTAACCGGGAGCGATCAGACCCCGGTCGTTGAGACCTACCGACCGGGCGGTGTCCTGGGTCTGCATCCGGATCACCGCTTCGAGCGGGATTTTCGGCCCGCGCGTGCGGTCGCGGGTCCAGTGGGTGATCATCGAGGTTGGGAAGCTGCCGTCGCAGATCATGCCGACATGGGCGCCGCCGTCCGACAGCCCCGGCACGGTGTCGGGGTGGACGATCATCTCATGCACCGCGTCCAACGAGCCTTCGGCGTAGTTGAGGAACGGCACATAGAGCATGCCCCGCCCGCCGTTGGTCAGCATGTGATCGAGGGCGATTTCCTCCGGTAAGCGGTCGGTGGCGGTGGCGCGGGCCTCCACGGTGGAGTCGACGGTCGGCTCGTAGTCGGGCTCGCCGCTCATCAGGTGCATCTTCGACCAGACGCCCATCAGGCCGCGGGCGCCGCCGTCCGGCGCGGCCGCGAACAGCCGGGCGCGGAAATCGGGATCGGACAGCCGCGCCACGCGCTCCGCCAGGGGCAGGGAGGCGATCTCGCGATAGGGGACGAACTGAGTGAATGGATTGACGGTGAGTTCGAGGCCAAGCAGCACGCCCACCGGCCTCGCCGCGACCTGCGCCTTCATCGGCAGACCATCGGCGACCGCCACTTCCAAGGCGGCGAGCAGTCTTTTGTAACCGTGGGGCGAGCCGGATCCCTGCGCCAGGGTGAACGCCAAGGGCCGCCCCGAGCGCTCGACGATCCGCCGGAGCATGGCGAATTCCGCGATCGGGTCGGTGAAATCCGAGACCACCTGTAAGACGCCGCGCCCGGCGGCGGCCATGCCCGTGGCGATGCTGGTGAGTTCTTCTTCGGTGGCCGTCAGGGTGGCGATGGGCGAACCGTCGCTGGCGCGGTGGTTCAGCGTGCGCGAGGTGCCGAAACCCAGGGCGCCGGCCTCCATCGCCTCGCGGGCCAGTTGTGACATCCGAGCCATGTCGTCGGCTGTCGCGGGTTCGCGGTCGGCGCCGCGCTGGCCCATCACAAACACCCGCAGGGCGGCGTGCGGCAGTTGGCTGCCGATGTCGACGTCGAAGGACCGCGCGGCCAGGGTGTCGAGATATTCGGGATAGTCGCGCCAGGTCCAGGGCAGGCCGGCGGTCAACACCGGGAAGGGGATGTCCTCGACGCCCTCCATCAATTGGACCAGACGGTCGTGATCCTCGGGCTTGCATGGGGCGAACCCTACGCCGCAATTGCCCATGATCACCGTGGTGACGCCGTGCCAGGACGACGGCTGCATGCGCCCGTCCCAGGTGGCCTGGCCGTCATAGTGAGTGTGAACGTCGACGAAGCCCGGGGTGACGATGCGGCCGCGCGCGTCGATCTCCTCGACGCCGGCGCCGGAAAACCGGCCGACCGCGGCGATCATGCCGTCCTTCACCGCGACATCGCCGTCATAGGGCGCGCCGCCGGAGCCATCGACAATCGATCCTCCACGGATCACCAGATCATAGGCGCTCTGCATGATCGTCTCCCTGAATCGTGTTCTGCTATCATTTGCCGCCCGTGACCCAGCTGGAGTCAAGCTGGAAGGGCGGTCATTAGAAAACGCTGTCGGCGAGTTAGATTTACCAAGCTTTCAAATTATGGCGGCGGGCTTATGGTTTGGCGCTGAACGCCAACGCCACATGGAAACGCCCAATGGATATCGCCGCGCCGTATGACGCCAGCCGCCACGCCCGCGCCGGACGCGGACATGTCTATGACTCGATCCTCGACACCATCGGCAATACACCCCTGGTGCGATTGCCCCGGCTGACCGCCGCCCTGAAGCCGCGCGGCGAGGTGCTGGCCAAGCTGGAATTCTTCAACCC
>JANYFU010000016.1 GCA_025359665.1 Caulobacteraceae bacterium | reverse complement strand
TTCGCGTCGATCGCCACGGGTGTGGAAAGGGTGGCGGTCTGCCAGCCGGGGGCGCCTGTATCGTCGGCGAATGTCGCCGAGCCAATCAGCATGCCATCCGGGGACCAGAGGTGACCTTGACGGAGACCTTTGTCTCCCGTGTCTCCAGCCGCGCGAAAGTACCTGAGTTCGGTAATGAAGCCGGCTGAACTCGACTGGAACTTCACCCCGAGTTCGACCGATGTGGGATCGTTGGCCGCCGGCGTGGAGGGACCCTCATCGGGTGCAAAGATATGGAACGACGTGGGCGGTGGCGCGGGATCGACCTGTAGGATCGCGGACGCCAGATTGGCGTTGTTAAGCTCGAAGTTGACGCTGTCGTCGATCGGCCTGACCAGAAGGGTGTGCAGGCCGACGCCCTTTGCGACCCAGCTGTAGTTCCAGCTGGTCGTGCCGTTGGCGACATTCCAGGTGCTTCCGCCGTCGGTCGAGACCTGCACAGTAGCGATGAGCCCGTCATCGGCGGTTGAGGCGGTATTGTTGTCGTCGATCGCGGTTCCGCTGATGGTCACGAGCTGGCCGACCTGGACGCTGGTCGGCGATCCGTCGATCCCGATGGTTGCGTGCGGCGCGACGGTATCGGTCGATCCCGCTTCAAGCACCAGGTTCGACTGCAGCGTTCCGGGCTGTACGCCCATGTCGGCCAACAGATTGACCGTCGCCTGCTGGATGACCGAATTCTCAATCGTGGCTCCATAGGGCGACGAATCATGCTGATCGCTCAGGCCCCAGGTCCAGAACACGGTCCCTGCCCCGAATACTAAGGCCCCGCTCGGCGCCCTATAGAGGGAGAGGTTGTGGGTCACCGTTCCGGGTGGTGTGCTATTGCCCTGGTCAACCAGGACCGTGCTCCAGTTTACCGTGGTGTCGGACAGCTTGATCAGCCCGGCCGGCGTGAAAGTGTCGTTTGGGGAAGCGTCAAATTCATAGCCGAGAATGCCGGGCGCGATCTGGGTCGCTCCACCATTGGTGGCGACGGACGTGTCCCGCCAGAGCCGCAGCTTCGATTCCGCGGCGGTGACGTCGATACCGGGACCAACCTGCCCATTGCCATCGGCTTCGAACAACTGGCCGGTAAGGGCGTTTTCAGGATTGCCTCCACCGATCGCCGTGGGGTTTCCGTTGACATCTGTAGACGAGACGAACCGGGCATCACGCCAGGTGCCCGTCCATTGGTTGCTAGGGTCGATGTTGGCGTAGTCGGCAGCAGAGGCGTTGGGGTTTCGGTTCGCCCACGTCTCCTTATAGCAGACCAGGGTTCGATAGTCGGTGGGAGATCCATCCGTCGTGACGGTGCTGGCGGTGTAGCGGGTCCGCCAATAGTCTTCGTTGCCGCTAAGGAACGCTAGACTGACGCCGGCGTCGCGAGCCGCGGCGACGTTGGCCCGCTGACCGGCCGACCAATATTCGTCATGACCCACGGACAAATAAGTCTTGTGGCTGATCAGATTGGCTACACCAAGACGGTCGGTATCGACACCGGCGATGTAAGAGACATCATAGCCGTTCTTTTCAAGCCAATAGATTCCCGCGTATTCGGCGCCGAACAAATAGTCTTGGGCGCCGGCCGCGAACCCACCATCGCGGGTTACGATCGGTCGATTGTAGCTAACAGCGTAGGCGCGGCTCTGGGACCCGAGACCAGGATCGGCGACAGGATCATGGCTTACTGAGCCGCCATAGAAGTTGCCGCCGACCTGGCCATTGTTACCGCCCCAGTCGTTGTATGCCTGCCAGGTGGTGTCCGATGTCTGAAAGACGATGTCGCTGTTTCCGCCGTCATTACGAACGATGAAGGGAATCTGGTTGGAAGCGCCATCATCGTCGCGCACGATCTTGGCGAGATACACCCCTGACACCGCGTCGGTGGGGGTCGTCCAGTTCGTGGAAACCGACCAGTTACCGGCGTCAACTAGGCCAGTTGTTGGATCGACCGCCGCATCAGGCTGCGCGATACCGGTAAGCCCATTGATCGTAGTGACTAATGTAGCGCCGTCTCCGCCATAATATCCGAGTCTGTAAATCTCGACATGATACGGAATTGGACTACCTGGGCTCAATCCCACTGATATGTTTACATTGATCTTGAATGAAACAGTGGCGCCGTGATTGACGCTTATATCCGTTGCAAATCCCTCGATTTCAGTTGAATTAGTACCGGCGTCCCATATATCGCGTGAGATGCCAGGTTTAAGATTTTCCGTCGTGATTATATTGTCCGACACGATGATTCCCCTAGAGGCATGAGCACGTCATAATCTTTCACAGTCGCGCGCCGGCGCACCCGATTCACATCAGACGATTTGTGAACAATTGTTATTTCTATGTCGAATTTATCTTCCGCTACTTCGCGTCTCCGTGAAAGGATATTTGTTGCGAGATCGCAACGGCAATAGCGTTGACAATTCTTAACACCGTCGATGATGATGGAAGTTTCTATTTCTAGTCAAATTTGCCGGGTCGAAATCGATACGAGGGCCGATGGAATTCTCACAATATATGAATTTGGCGTTTGTTAACTGATGTTACCATTCCAAACACTGCGATGGTATGTGGAGGAGCCTTTGGGAAAAGATGATTATGGCGGACGCGGCCGGATCCTTTCAGGGATCAACGGTCTCGGCGCGCATCATGGCACAATGAATGATTGTCCCCGCGCCTCGGGAGCTCTCCGAACGGCCTTGACTTCCCTACCGTGAAACCGGCGGATCAGGGTCCAGAAACCGATTGCGAAGCCGCCGGGAGACTTGACCACCATGGCCTATGATATGACGCCCGAAGACTTCCGCGCCGAGGCGCGCGGCTGGCTGGAGGCGAACTTCCCCTCCGTCTTGAGCGGCAAGGCCGGGGCGATGATGGCCCGGATGGATGGCGGCGTGCTCGACGCCGAAATGCTGGCCTGGAAGTCGGCCATGGGCGCCAAGGGCTGGGGAACCCCGACCTGGCCGGCGCAATATGGCGGCGGCGGGCTGACGGCGCCTCAGGCCCGGGTTCTGGCGCAGGAAATGGCCAAGGTCGGCGCCTTCAACCCACTGGTCCATGGCATGGGTGTGACCATGATCGGCCCGACCATCATGGACTATGGAACCGAGGCCCAGAAACAACAGCATCTGCCGCCGATCATCCGCGGCGAGGTTCGCTGGTGCGTCGGCTATTCGGAGCCCAACGCCGGGTCCGACCTGGCGTCGCTGCAGACCAAGTGCGTGGATGTTGGCGACCATTGGGTGGTCAACGGCCAGAAGGTGTGGACCTCGGGCGCCCAGTGGGGCGACTGGTGCGGCACGCTGGTGCGCACCGACCCGGCCGCCAAGAAACACGAGGGCATCAGCTTCCTGCTGGTCGATATGCGCCAGCCGAGCGTTGAAACCCGGCCGATCAAGCTGATCGCCGGCGCATCTCCGTTCTGCGAAACCTTCTTTACCGACACCCGCGTGGCCAAAGACGGCCTGTTGGGCGAGATCAACAAGGGCTGGACGGTCGGCAAGCGCCTGTTGCAGCATGAGCGCGCCAGCCAGACCGGCGCCTCGGGCGGTGGGCGGGTCACGCCGATGGACGAGATCGCTCGGCGCTATCTCGATGTGGATGGCGATGGCCATCTGGCCGACGACGACGCGCGCTCACGGCTGACCAGCCACCTCATGGACACCAAGGCTCATGGCCTGACCCTGTCGCGGGCCATGGCCGAAGCCAAGGGAAACGCCGGCCCTAGCAACACCGCTTCGGTGCTGAAGAACTCGGCCACCCATGTCGCCCAGACGCGGGCCGAGCTGACCCTGGAGGTGATGGGCGCCCAGGGTCTCGGCTGGGAGGGCGACGCCTTCGCGCCAGAGGAAAAGGAAGCGGTGCGCGCGTGGCTGTTCGGCAAGGCGATGTCGATATATGGCGGTTCGTCGGAGATCCAGAACAACATCATCTCCAAGCGAATTCTCGGCCTGCCCGACACCACCCAATCAGCCTGACGCGGTTCGCAATGACTTTGCTAAAGCGCCTTTCCCGAAACCTGTTCGCCTTCCTGGCATTGGGCTTGGCCGTGATCGCGGTTGGGCCGTCGATAGCCCAGCCGGCCGGACCGCCCACGCGCACCATCGGCTTCATGACCGACTTCGCGCTGACCGACGACTCGGTGGCGATCTGCAAGGCGGTGATGGAGGGCGTGGCCCCCGGGGTCCATATCCTTGACATCACCCACGTCGTGGAACCCTACAATATCGCCGAAGCCGCTCGCTATCTGGCCGGCGCCGCGCCGTATTTCCCCAAGGACGCGGTGTTCATCGTGGTGGTGGACCCGGGGGTCGGCTCCACGCGCAAGGCGATCATCGCCAAATCGGCGAGCGGGCAATATTTCGTGCTGCCCGACAACGGCATACTGACCCTGGTCCAGGATCAGTCGGGCATTGTAGGGGCACGGCAGATCACCAACCCCGCCTGGATGATCGGGGCCAAGACCTCGTCCACCTTCCATGGCCGCGACATCTTCTCGCCGACCGCCGCTCACCTGGCCCGGGGCGATGACTGGAACCAGGCCGGGCCGGCGCTGGACGTGGCCAAGCTGGTTCGCCTGGACCTTAAGTCCGCGACCCTGACCGATGCGGGCGTCACCGCCCAAGTGATCGGCACCGATGGGCCGTATGGTAATCTGGTCCTCAACCTGCCCTCGGAAACGTTCGCCAAGGCCGGCTATGGGCTGGGCGATCTCGTGCCCATCGTTCTCGATGGCAAACCCTATCGAATCCCGTTCGTGAAGACCTTCAGCGATGTCCCCGTGGGCCAGCCCCTGCTCTATATCGACTCCAGAGGCCGCCTGAGCCTCGGCCTGAACCAGCGCAACTTCGCCGAAACCTACAAAGTCCCCGACGGGGCGACCCTGAGCATTCCCCGCAAGCCGTGATCCGGACCCGCTTCACCGACACCTTCGGCGTGCGTCACCCGATAGTCTGCGCGCCGATGGCGCTGGTCACCGGCGGACGGTTGGCCCGGGCCGTGTCCAGGGCCGGGGGTCTGGGGATCGTCGGCGGCGGCTACGCCGGCATCCTGGGTGGGGAACCCGATCTCGCCGCCGAGTTGGCCCTGGCCCGCAAGGAAACCTTTGGTGTCGGTTTCATCACCTGGGCCCTGGAGCAGGAGCCCTCACGCCTGGAGGAGGCCCTGGCATGCGGCCCGTCCTGCGTATTTCTGTCGTTCGGCGATCCCAGGCCGTTCGCCCCGAAAATCCACGCCGCCGGCGCGAAGCTGATCTGCCAGGTCCAGACCTTGCGCCATATCGACGAGGCGATGGATGCGGGGGCCAACGCCATCGTCGCCCAGGGCGCCGAGGCCGGAGGCCATGGCGGCGCCCGCTCCACCCTGCCCTTCGTACCTGAAGCGGCCGATCATATCGCCCGCCGCTCGCCCGACACGCTGCTATTGGCGGCCGGTGGTATCGCCGATGGCCGGGGCCTGGCGGCGGCGCTCATGCTGGGGGCCGATGGCGTGGTGGTCGGCACCCGCTTCTGGGCCTCCGCGGAAGCCCTGACCCCAACGGCCGCCACAGATCTTGCAGCGCGGATGACTGGCGACGACACGCGTCGAACGACGGCGATCGACGCGCTGCGCGGAGTGGCCTGGCCGGACGCGTTCTCGTTCCGGATGCTGAAGAACGAGGTGACCGAAGCCTGGGCGGGCCGAGAAGCCGAAGCCCGGGCGGCGTTCGGATCGCTGCAGGCGCGCTATGACGAAGCCAGGGCCAAAGGCGACTTGGCCATCGCCGCCGCCGTGGCCGGCGAGGCGGTCGGCCTGATCCGCGACCGACCCGCCGCCGGCGACATCGTCGAAGCCATGGCGCGAGAGGCCTGGATCCGACTCTCAACCGCGCCAACGCGGTTCGCGCGGCCAGGCAACTGGCCGGCAATGCAAAATCGGTGAATGTGAAAATGATCCAACAACGTTGGTCCGGTCCTATTCTCAGCCGCCGCGCGGCGCTCGCGGCGGGCGCCGCGGCCTTTCTGGCGCCGACTTTCGCGCGTTCGGAGGAACCCGCCCTGCTGATCAGCGGCGGCCCGATCCACACGGGGGCGGCGGCTGGCATGGTCGAAGCCGCCGCCATCCGTGGCGACCGCATCGTGTTCGTCGGAGCTCTGGCGGAGGCCCGTCAAGCCGTTCCCGGCGCCCGCTTTGTCGATCTGGCCGGCGCGGCGGCCTTTCCCGGGTTCGTCGATTCTCATGTCCACCTGACCGAAGTCGGCATCCGCGAGATGACTTTGAGCCTTGAGGGAACCGCCTCCATCGCCGAGCTGCAATCACGCCTGGGCGCCTGGGCCAAGGCCAACCCGACGGGAATCGTCAACGGACGAGGCTGGATCGAAACCCATTGGCCCGAAGGGCGGTTTCCAACCCGCGACGATCTCGATGCGGTGGTCGCCGATCGCCCGGTTTATCTGGAGCGCGCCGACGGACACGCCGGGGTGGTCAATTCAAAGGCCTTGGAGTTTCTCGGCATCGGCCCCTCAACCCAGCCGCCGGCCGGCGGCGAAATTCTGCGCGACACAAAGGGGCGTCCGACGGGCATGTTCGTCGACAATGCCCAGTCGCTACTGGACGGAGTGATCGCCAGACCTACAGTCGCGGTCAGGCGCGAAGCCCTAGGTCGCGCGGACCGGCTCTACGCCTCCCGGGGCTGGGCGGGCGTGCATTTCATGAGCGTCGAGAAAGACGACCTCGACGTCATGCGGGGTATGGCCGGCTCCGCAAATCTCGGTCTCAGAGTCGACGCCTATATGGATCCGTCGGGCGCCGCTGAAGTTCTGGCGACCGGCCCATCGGTCGACGCCACCGGGCGGGTGCGGCTGCGGGGCATAAAGCTCTATGCTGACGGCGCACTGGGCTCACGCGGCGCGGCGCTGCTGGCTCCTTATTCGGACAAGCCAGACTCCATCGGGCTGCTGGTGACGCCCCATGACCGCATGGTCGATCTGATGCGCCAGGCCATGGCGAAGAACGCCCAGGTGGCGGTTCACGCCATCGGCGACCGCGGCAACCGCCTGACCCTCGACGCCATGGCCGAAGTGCTGGGCGCGGCCCAAACCGACCGGCGCTGGCGTATCGAGCACGCCCAGATCATCTCACCCGAAGACCTGCCCCGGTTCGCGGCCATGGGAGTCATCGCTTCGATGCAGCCTTCGCACGCCATCGGCGATCTCTTTTTCGCGCCCTCGCGCCTCGGGATGGAGCGGCTGAGAGGCGCCTACGCCTGGCGCAGCCTGCTGGCCTCGGGCGCCGTGGTTTGCGCTGGAACCGATGCGCCGGTTGAGAAGGGCGACCCGCTGATCGAATTCTACGCCGCGGTCTACCGCCATTCGCTGGACGGCTACGCCGGTCCGGGCTGGGGGCTCGACGAGACGGTGAGCCGCGCCCAGGCCCTAAAGATGCTGACCTTGGCGCCGGCCTATGCGGTGGGCAGGGAGGCCGATCTAGGCACGCTGGAAGTAGGCAAGCGCGCCGATCTGACCGCGTTCTCCAAGGATCTGATGACCGTGGAACCGGCGGATATCCTGAAGGCCAAGGCCACCCTGACCATCACCGCCGGACGCGTCACACACCAGGTCTAGCCGCGCCCCAATAGTTATAGCCGGCCCATCCCGGCGAGCTTGGCAAGTACATGGTTTCGAGGCGGTCGATCTGGAAACCGGCGCCCTGGATCAGGGCCGGAATATCGCGCGTCAGGTGACAGCCGCCAGCGATCCGTTTCCAGATCGGCTCGACCCGGGCCTGGGTCCTGCGAACCGCCTCATCGGGCGCGCGCCCATGCTCGCAGAACAGCAGGCCGCCTCCGGGCTTCAGAACCCGTCGCGCGGCTTCGAGAGCGGCGGAAGGATCGGGGATGGTGCACAGACTATACGTGACCAGCACGGTATCGACGCTGCCCGCGCCCAGCGACAGCGCCTCGGCGGTTTCCGGCAGAATCTCCACCGGCAGGTCGGTGGCGGCGGCCAGCTTGCGCGCCCGGACCAGCATGCCCGGCGAGGGCTCTAGCGCGTAGAGGCGGGTAACCTTGGCGCGGTCATAGTAGGGGAGGTTGAGGCCCGACCCGAAACCCAGCTCAAGAACGACTCCGGTGGCTAGCGGAGTCAGCTTTGCGCGTTGGTGAGCAATCGGCGACGCACCGCAGGCCATGTTGATCAGCGGTGGCAGAATGAAACGGTCGTAAAAGCCCATGACTTCGCCGGCTAACCTCGCTGGATGCTATTCTTGCTGTTCTTCAGGCTCGTCCGGTTGCAGCCGGGACAGGCGGCGGTTGGCGACCACGAAGCCACGGACGGCGCCGCCGATCATACCAAAACCGATCAGGATCAACGCCCAACTGGCCGGCTCTGGCAGTCCGCCATATCTGACCTTGGTTAGGAAATCCCAGATTCCGGGACGTGCATGGGAGGCGCCGCCACCGCCGGCGAACTGTGATAGTGGCAGGGCGTCGACCTGAGGCGCACCCAACCCGTTGGGTCCGTTGAGATCCAGGTCCGAGCGATTCAACGCATTCCCAGGATCATGATCACCTCCCAGGGTCTCCGGAGTGGGGTTTTCCCAAGGTGGCGGCGTGGCCGCATCTCCGGCCAGCCCGTGCGGGCCAGCCACGAAAGAATCGCCGAAACCAGCACTTGGAGCTGGCTTGGAGTCATGCGGCTTGGCGATCACGCCGCAAAAAGCAGGGGCGCCGCAGGCGATCAGAAGGCCCGCGAGCAGCGAGCCGACTATAGGAGTCTTGGACACAGGCCAGCCCCCTCAAGAACGCGACTATCCATTCGCGAATATGCCCCCTGTGGCCTCCGTTATCAAGCTTGTGTTTTGATTATGGCTAATTTTGGCGCAAACTGAATAATTGTGGCCAATGAAACGCTTAATTTGGACACAATTTCCTTTCTGGACGTGTTTCCACCCCACCAATGCGCCAATTGTTTCCGGAACGGACAGAATCATCCGCGCCCGCCAAGCCGTGCCGCTGACAACTGCTCCGCGGTCAGGCCCAAGGCGCGGACATCGGCGGGTAGATCTTCGCCGAGAGCCAGCGCGGCCGCGACGCGGCCCGCGGCCGGCGCCGTCTGCACGCCATAGCCGCCTTGACCCGCCAGCCAGAAAAATCCGGACGAAGCCGGGTCGAACCCGATCACCGGTGTCCTGTCGGCGACGAAACTACGCAAGCCAGCCCAGGCCCGCAGTATCCGTCGGACGGGGATATCGGCGGCCTGCTGAAGCCGTTCCACGCATTCGGCGACATCCAGATCCTCCGGCCAGGCGTCGCACGGCGGAGACGGGGTTTCGTCACAGGGCGAGACCAGGATCCTGCCGCTCTCCGGCTTGAAATAGAAAGCTTCGTCCGCCTCGATCACGGCAGGCCAGTCGCGCGCGTCGACACCATCGGGCTGATCGAGCAGAAAAGCCGTACGTTTGAGGGGCATGAGACCGATCGGAGTTACGCCGGCCCGTTCGGCTACAACGTCGGCCCAGGCGCCCGCGGCGTTGATAACAACAGCGGCCAACACCACCTCCCCCCCGGGGATGCCTACCCGCCAATGGTCGCCATCTCGCTCAAGGGTAAGGATTTCCGCGTCGTTACGGATATCGCCACCCAGCGATCGGCACTGACGCAAGAAACCCTGATGGAGGGCGTTGACGTCGATATCCATGGCGTCGAGTTCGTGCAGCCCGCCCGCCACGCGGTCACGGTTCAACACGGGGCAAAGGGCGATGCACTCATCGGATGTCAGGCGTCGCGTCGCGATGCCCAGGGCCGAGGCGCCGGCGGCGATCTCGTCCAACCGGCCCAGTTGATCGGCCCGGGCGAAGTAGAGGCAACCACGCGGCATTAGCAGCGGATGATCAGCAAATCCCTGCGGAGGCTGATCATAAAAAGCCCGGCTGGCCACGGTGAGGGCGCGGATTGGATCATTGCCGTAGAGTGCCGACCAAAGGGCGGCGGAACGGCCGGTGGTGTGATAGCCGTGAGCGCTCTCACGCTCGAAAAGCGCCACCTTCGCGCGTCCCGCCAGCATAGCCGCCGCCGAGGCTCCGGCGATGCCGGATCCGATGATGAGAAAATCAAAGTCGGCCATCATCGGGCCTATGGCGCGGGAGGCGCCGCGTGGCAATGGGGCGCGTGGCACCTTGAATTTTAGGGTAACCAATGACCTCTGAATGTGCGATTCCGCACGGAGCGGAAATTCGGGGACCCTTCACATGCCGTCAGGCGACCGTGTGCTGATCACTGGCGCTTCCGGCTTTGTTGGATCAGCGGTGCTGCGGACGCTGGACGGACGCGGATTAACGCTCCGGGCCATGGTCCGGTCGAGCAGCCCGCGTGACAACCTGGCCGGCGTCGACTGTGAGGTCGTCGAGGGCGACATGCGCCATACCGCCGACGTATACCATGCGCTGGAGGGTGTTCGTTGGCTGTATCATGTCGCCGCCGACTATCGCCTATGGGCGCGCGATCCACTGGATATCGTTCGCGCCAACCTGGAAGGCACCCGGACCGTCATGGAGGCGGCCCTCAGCCGGGGCGTTGAGCGAATCGTCTACACGAGCAGCGTCGCCACCTTGCGCGCGCCGGACCAGCCGATACCGATCGACGAGACCGCTCCGCTCGCCGAGGGCGAGGGCATCGGCGCTTACAAGGAAAGCAAGGTCGCGGCCGAACGGCTGGTGGAGCGCCTGGTGGCCGAGCGGAACCTGCCGGCGGTGATCGTCATGCCATCCACCCCGATCGGCCCGCGCGACATCAAGCCGACTCCGACGGGGCGCATCGTCGTGGAAGCGGCGATGGGGCGGATTCCAGCCTTCGTCGACACCGGGCTGAACCTGGTACATGTGGACGACGTGGCGGCTGGCCACATCCTGGCCATGGCAAACGGCCGTATCGGCGAGCGCTATATACTGGGCGGACAGGACGCCTCCCTCAGAGAGATGCTGGCGGTGATTGCCGAGCTCACCGGCCGCAAGGCGCCGACGGTGAACCTGCCCCGAACCCCGCTCTATCCCCTGGCCTGGGCGGCCGAGGCCGTGGCCCAGATCACCGGCAAGGAACCGATGCTGACCCGCGACTCCCTGAAGATGGCCTCGCATCACATGTTTTTCACCTCGGCGAAGGCGGAGAGAGAACTGGGTTATACCGCCCGACCCTACCGGCAGGCTCTCGCGGACGCTCTCGCCTGGTTCCGCGCCGAGGGTTATCGGACGTGATGGCGATCGTGGGCGGTCTCGCCCTGGCGATCTGGGTATATCTGCTAGTGTTCCGGGGCGGTTTTTGGCTGGCGCGCGAACGCGACGATCGGGACGAAACTCCCGAGCCCGCCCGCTGGCCGAGCGTCATCGCGGTCGTCCCGGCCCGGGATGAAGCCGATGTGATCGCGCGGTCGATCGGCAGCCTGCTCACCCAGGATTATCCCGGAGATTTCAGCGTGGTTCTGGTGGACGACAACAGCACCGACGGAACCGGCCGGATCGCGCGAGGGTTGGATGGCGCGGGTCGGCTGGAGGTGCTCACCGGCGCTTCTCTGCCGCCAAGCTGGACGGGGAAGCTTTGGGCTCAGAGCCAAGGCGCGGCCCGGGCCGCCGACGCGGCGCCCCAGTATCTGTGGCTCACCGACGCCGATATCGCCCATGCTCCCGAAACGCTGCGAAAACTGGTCGCGCGGGCGGAAGCGGGGCAATTAGTCCTGACATCGCTGATGGCCAAGCTGACCGTTGAGACCTGGGCCGAGCGCCTGCTGATCCCCGCCTTCATCTTCTTCTTCGACATGCTTTACCCGTTTGCCTGGGTGAACGATCCGCGCCGAACCACTGCGGCGGCGGCCGGCGGGTGCATGCTGGTCCGGCGCGAGGCGCTGATCGCCGCCGGTGGACTTGAGGCGATCCGCGGCAAGATCATCGACGATTGCAACCTTGGCGCCCTGATGAAGCGCCACGGTCCGATCTGGCTGGGCCTGACCCGGCGCGCGGTAAGCCTGCGGCCCTATGCCGGCTTTGGAGAGATCGCCCGAATGGTCTCGCGCTCGGCCTATGCCCAGCTGAGTTTTTCGCCATGGCTGTTGCTCGGCACGGTGGCCGGTATGACCATCGTCTATCTGGCCGCGCCGGTTCTCGCCATGTTCGGCCATGGCCTCGCCCGCTTGACCGGACTGGCGGCCTGGCTGGCGATGGCGCTCGCCTTTCAGCCCGTGCTGCGGCTCTACGGCCGCTCACCCGTCTGGGGCTTCGCCCTGCCGCTGATCGGCGCGCTATACACCGGCTTCACGATCCGCTCGGCGGTGGAGACTTGGCGTGGGCGCGG
>JANYFU010000173.1 GCA_025359665.1 Caulobacteraceae bacterium | reverse complement strand
TAGCCCATGTCGTCGGCCAGGATGACCACGATGTTCGGCGGCCTGTGGCCGGCGGGCGCCGTCGCCGGCCCCTCGGCCCAGGTCACCGGATGGTTCGGCTCGACGTGGGGAAGTTGGGAATGAGCGATCATCATGAAGATCGCCTCGCGATTGATCGCGGCGAGCGCCAGCACCGCGCCGACCACCACAACGCCCCCGCCCAGCCACGCCCAAAGCTTCATCGCCGCCTCCCTATCGGTCCGCCCTGGCCGAACGATATATTGACATTGTCAGTGCCGCTAGTGGGCTAGCCTGCGTCCTCCCGCAGCATGGCCCTCAGCTCCGCCTTGGCCACCTTCTCCAGGGTCGAGCGCGGCAGGCTCTCGACCAGCCGCACCTCATGCGGTTGCTTGAATGTGGCCAGGGCCCCTCGGCATGCGGCCATGATGGTGTCCACTAGGCTGCCATCCCCCGGCGCGCGCTGGATCACGAAGGCGACCGGCGCCTCGTCAAGCATCGGGTGGCGCTTGGCGACGACGGCGACCTCCTGGACTCCCGGCACCAGCGCGATCACCCGTTCGATCTCCGAAGCGGCGACGTTTTCGCCGCCGACCTTCAGCATGTCTTTCGACCGGTCGGCGAAATACAGGAAGCCGTCCTCGCCAAGGCGGACCCGGTCCCCTGTGATAAACAGACCGTCCAGTGTGAAGGCGGCCGCGGTGGCCGCGGGATCGCCGGCGTATTCCAGGAACAGCGAGAGCCCGCGCCGGCCGGCCACCAGCAGGTCGCCGGTTTCACCCGGGCCGACCGGGCGGCCCTCGGCGTCATGGATGTGGATGCCGTAGGCGGGGGAGGGCCTGCCCATCGACATCGGCGCGTCGCGATGATGGGCGGAGCCGACGGTTCCTTGGGTGATGGTCTCGGTCATTCCCCACCAGCCGATGGTCTTGACCCCGAACAGCGCGTCGGTCGGCGGCTCGCACACGCCGTTGCCCCAGAGGCGGTAGCGGTGATCGGCCGGAATCGGCAGCTCGGCCAGGGCCTTGAGGCAGAACGGGATCATCGAGGTCCAGGTGCAGCCGTGCTTCAGCGACACCGGCCAGAACCGTGAGGCCGAGAATTTCGGCTGCACGACGATGGTCGCCCCGGCCCACAGCGCCGCCAGCACCGAATAGGACTGGGCGTTGGTGTGGAACAGCGGCAGGTAGACCAGGTGAACGTCGTCCGGGCGAAGGTCTTCGTGGGTCGCGCACATCCGCCCGCCCCACAGCGCGTTGGCGTGGGTCCACAGCACCGCCTTGGGCCGCGCGGTGGTGCCCGAGGTGTACTGGATGGCGAAATGGGCCATCGGGTCGTGGGGGCGGGCGGCCAGCGTCGTGGGATCGCCGTCGAGGGCGGTGAAGGGCTCGCAACCCGGAGGCGGCGACCCGGCCGGGGCGCCGTTGTCGGTTTCGGTCACCGCCAGCCAGCCCAGGTCAGGCGCGGCGGCCTTCACCAGCGTCGCGAACCGCGGCTGGGTGATCCCTCCGACCGCTCCACTATGGCTGGCGAAATAGGCGATCTCGTCGGCGCTCGACTTGGCGTTGGTGGTCACCGCGACGGCGCCCGCGTAGGCACAGCCCAGCCAGGCGATGATCGATTCCGGACAGTTGTCCAGATGGACCAGCACCCGCATCCCGGGCCTCACGCCCCGCGCCTGCAGCCCGGCGGCGAAGCGGCGCAGCGCTTGGCCGAACTCGGCATAGGTCCAGGTTCGGCCCTCGCCTTCGAACGGCTCCCAGATCAGGAACGCATGATCGCCCCGGCTTGCCGCCTGGCCGTCGACCAGGGTGCGGATGTCCATGTTCTCGAAAGGGGTCAGGGCGGTCATCGCGCGTCAGTTGCTCCAGCCGCCGTCGATCACCTGGGCGGTCCCGGTGGTGAAGGCCGATTCGTCCGAGGCCAGATAGACCGCCAGCGCGGCCACCTCCTCGGCCTTGCCCAGCCGGCCCATCGGCTGGCGGGCGATGAAGGTGGCGCGGGCGGCGACCGGGTCGGCGAAGGCGTTGATGCGGCCCTCCAGCGACGGCGACTCCACCGTGCCGGGGCAGATGGCGTTGCAGCGCACCCCCTGGGTGATGAAATCCTGGGCCACCGACTTGGTCAGGCCGATCACCGCCGCCTTGGTGGCGCCATAGACGAACCGGTTCGCCGCCGCGCGGATGCTCGAGGCGGCCGAAGCCATGTTGACGATCGACCCCCCGCCGCCCGCCAGCATGCCGGGCAGGGCGGCTCGTATCAGCCGGTACATCGAGGTGACGTTGAGGTCGAAACTGAACGCCCAGTCGTCGGGGCCGCAGTCCAGAATGCTGCCGTGGTGAACGAAACCCGCGCAGTTGAAGAGCACGTTCGGCGAAAAGCCCCTCGCGAACAGCGCCGCCACCGCCGCGTCCGACCGCACATCCAGGATCATGGTGTCGATGCCAGGAGCCTCGGCCTTCAGGCTGTTCAGGGCGCCTTGATCAATGTCCGTGGCCAGCACCTTCGCCCCCTCGGCCGCGAACGCCAGCGCCGTCGCCCGGCCGATGCCCGCGCCCGCCGCCGTCGCCA
>JANYFU010000160.1 GCA_025359665.1 Caulobacteraceae bacterium | reverse complement strand
GCCAGGATCAGGCGTTCCGGCGGGTCCCAGACCAGCACCTTTCCCCAGTCGGTCTCGGCGCCGTCGGCGTCGACCTCGAACCAGCGCCCATCGGGCCGGGGCTCCATCACCACATCGACGTGCGGCGAAGGCGCCGGTGTCCGGCCCTTGGGCCACCAGCTCCCGAAGTGGCGGGTGAACAGGTCAAAGGCCCGCGCCGGCGACCCCTTGACCTCGACGGTCCTGACGATCGGGGCGATGGTCATGAATCCTCCTCGGCGTCGGCGAACGTCTTGAACGCCTCCAGGCCGCCCGACCAGTGGTCGTCCAGCCAGTCGCGCATGGCGCCCACGCCACGCGGGTCGATGCGGTAGATATGTCGGGCGCCGGCCACGGTCTCGGTCACCAGGCCGGCGGCCTTCAGCACCCGCAGATGCTGCGAAACCGCCGGACGGCTGACCGGCAGACCCCGCGCCAGATCGCCGACCGCCGAGGGCCGGACCGCCAGCCGTTCGAAGATCGCCCGCCGGGTGGGATCGCCCAGGGCCCCAAGAGCATCAATGGCCAGATTTCCGTGCGTCATCACTTACGGTAATTCTTTGCTTACGGCTTTGTCAAGCCGTTCCAAGCCTCAGTAGATGACGGACGCCAGACAGAGGCCTCGCGCCGGCGCCACCGGGCCGCAGGCCTTGCGATCAGCGGCGGCGAGGGCCGCGGCGAGGTCGGCGGCGGTCCATGCGCCGCGTCCCACCTCGGCGAGCGAGCCGACCATCGAGCGCACTTGCCGGTGCAGGAACGAGCGGGCGGCAAAGCTGACGCGCAGTTCTTCGCCCTGGCGCTCGACATTCGCCTCGTCGAGGGTCTTGAGCGGCGATCTGGCCTGGCAGGCCGCATCGCGGAACGTGGAGAAGTCGTGGAGACCGATCAGCAGCTGGGCGGCCCGATCCATGGCCTCGGCGTCCAGCGGTGTCTTCACGTGCCAGACCAGCCCGCGCTCCAAGGCGGGCGGCCCGACCCGGTTCAGGATTCGGTAAAGGTAGCGGCGGCCCTGGGCCGAGAAGCGGGCATGGAACCCCTCGTCCACCGCCTGAGCGCTCAGGACGGCGACCGGGGCCGGAAAGAGGTGGGCGTTGATCGCGTTCATCACCACCCGCGCCGGCCAGTCGCGCGTCAGGTCGAGGTGGATCACTTGACCGGCGGCGTGAACGCCGGTGTCGGTGCGGCCGGCGGCGTGGATCCGGATCGTTTCGCCGCAAAAGCCCTGGACCGCGCGCTCGATCTCACCCTGGACGGTGGGCAGATCGACCTGGGCCTGGAAGCCCTTATAGGGGCCGCCGTTGTATTCCACTGTCAGGCGATAGCGGGGCATCAGGGAAGCCGAAGACCCCGGGCCAGGGGAAATCCCCGAATGAAATCAGTGGTGTCCTGAGATGTCCGGCCCTCGCGCTGAGCCCGCAGGATCCGCACGGCTCCGCTCGCGCAGGCAATCAGCAGATCATCGTCCAGCACCTCGCCAGGTTCGCCTCCGCCTTCCTCAAAACGAGATAGCAGGGCCTTCACCCGAACCAGTCCGCGGTCGGAGGGGGCCAGGAACCAGGCGCCCGGGAACGGCGCGAGGCCGCGAACCTGGCGATCGACCCGAGCGGCGGAACGATCCCAGCGGATGCGGGCCTCGGCGGGCTTGATCTTGCGGGCGTAGGTCCCACCCTCCTGGGGCTGGGCGACAGGCCTGGCCGCGCCGCGCGACACGTCGTCCAGAGCCTGGACCATCAGGGCCGCCCCGACCGGGGCCATGCGGTCGTGCAGGGTTCCGGCCGTCTCCAGGGTGTCGATACGCAGGGTGGCCGACGCCAGGACCGGCCCTTCGTCGAGCCCCTCGGTCATCCGCATTACCTGGGCGCCGGTGACCACATCACCGGCCATGATCGCCCGCTGAATCGGCGCCGCCCCCCGCCAGCGCGGCAGCAGCGACCCGTGAAGGTTGTAGCAGCCCCATCGGGGCGCCTCGAGTATCTCCGGCGTGAGAATCTGTCCGAACGCCACCACCACCGCGGCGTCCAGGTCCAGCGCGCCAAAGGCGGCGACTTCGTCCGGCGATTTCATCGACACCGGGGTTCTGACGGCCAGGCCCCGAGCCTGGGCGAAGGCCTGGATCGGCGAGGGCCGCAGCGCCCGGCCACGGCCGCTCGGCGCGGGGGGTTGGGAATAGACACGGACGATCTCGTGTCCGGCCTCGATCAACGCGGCCAGGGTTGGAACGGCGAAATCGGGTGTGCCGAGGAAGGCGAGGCGCATGGGTCCCCGCTAGGCGTCCGCGCGGGCCGCCTTCTTGACCTTGGCCACCGCCCGTTCGCGCTTGAGCCGGGACAGGTGGTCGATGAACAGCACGCCGTTCAGGTGGTCCATCTCGTGCTGGATGCAGACGGCGTAGAGCTCGTCCGCGTCCTCCTCAATGGCCTCGCCTTGATAGTTCAGATATTTCAGGCGCACCTGAATCGGCCGCTCGACGTCGTCATAGATATCCGGAACCGAGAGACAGCCTTCTTCCCAGGGTCCGGTCTCTTCGGAAGTCCAGAGGATTTCGGGGTTGACGAAATAGCGAGGGGCCGGCGGTTCGTCCTTTTTGGCAAGGTCCATGACGATCACGCGCTTGGCGACGCCGACCTGGATCGCCGCCAAGCCGATGCCTGGCGCGTCGTACATGGTCTCCAGCATGTCGTCCATCAGGCGGCGCAGATCGTCGTCCACAGACTCTACGGGCGCGGAGACCTTTTTAAGCACGGCCAGGTCGGCGTCGACGGTGAGGATGCGGCGGACAGTCATATTGCGGAATTAGGTGTGGGCTCGACGAGCGTCAAGGCCGGGGCCAGCTTGACCAGCGGACGCACGGCCACATCGATGGGTGAGAGTTCGGGGATCTGCTTGCCCTCATGATCGACCTTCAGGTCCTCGAACCGCCGCGCCTGGGTGTGAACCTGGGTTTCCAGCGAACCGACGAACTGATTGTAGCGCCCAACCGCTGTTTCCAGCCCCTTGCCCATCGCCTGGGCATGGGCGGCCATGGTGGAAATGCGCTTGTAGAGCTCGCGGCCCAGCTCAACGATCTGCCTGGCGTTGAGGTTCTGCTCCTCGACCCGCCAGCCGTAGACCACGGCCTTGCACAGGGCGAACAGGCTGGACGGCGTCACCAGGATCACCCGCCGGTCCATGCCCTGGGCGTAGAGATCGGGCAGGCGCTCGGCGGCGGCGGCCAGGAAAGCGTCGCCCGGCACGAACATCACCACGAAGTCGGGCGAAACATCGAACTGTTCCCAATAGGCCTTGGCGGCCAGGCTCTGCATGTGGGCGCGCACGCTCTGGGCGTGACGAGCGTAGCCGGCCTCGCGGCTGGTATCGTCCAGCGCGTCCTGGGCTTCGAGAAAGGCGTTGAGCGAGCATTTGGCGTCGATCACGAACACTCCGCCCCCTGGAAGGCGCACCACCACGTCCGGGCGCAGGCCGCCGGCGTCCACCGTCACCTGCTCGTCGAAATCGACCTTGGCTTTCAGACCCGCCATCTCCAGCACATTGCGCAGCATCTGCTCGCCCCAGCGGCCCTGGACTCCGGCGCCCCGGCGAAGGGCGGCCGAGAGCTTGCGCGCTTCGTCCTGGGTGGCCGTCGAAGCCAGCAACAGTTGCTCGATCTGGGCCTTCAGGCCACCGGCCTCCTCGGCCCGGGCCTTTTCGGCGGCGGTGACCTGGACCTGGAACTTCTCCAGCGTCTCGGCCACCGGCTTAAGCTGTGCCTCCAGCTTGGCCTGGACCAGCCGGTCCTGGGCGGCGAAGGTCTCGGTGGCGCGTTTGACCAGTTCGTCGGCAACGGCGTTGGCCGACATCGCCGCCTGGGCCTTCAGCGTCTCGGCGCCCGACGCCGACTGCTCGCGCAGCATCCGCGCCTCAAGCATCGCCCGATCGGCCCGCGCCCGCTCGGCCATCGCCCAGACGGCGAGACCCACGGCCAACAGCAGTGCAGCGAACAGCAACAGAGATTCGGCGTTCATGGTCCGTTCGTATCAGGAATCGCCGGGCGGGTCATTTGAAATGGGCCTGGCGCCGGGCGTGCCAACGGCGTTAGACCTCCACCGAGCCGACCATCGGAAAGTGTGATAGGCTCATCGCACCGTCGCCTTGAAATAGAGGGCCAATGAAAACGCTGCTCATCGCCGCCGCTCTGATCTCCACATCCATCCCGGTTGCGGCGGTGTCTCAACCCGTCCCGCCTCCGGCCTCCGTCAGCGACGCCGCCGCCTCGCCCGTGACTGCGCCAACGCCGGCCGCCAAGCCGGCAAAGCCTCCCAAACCGAAGATGATCTGCGAGGAGATCAAGGAAATCGGGTCGATGATTTCCCACCAGGTGTGCACTACCGAGGCGCAGCGGGACGCGCGTCGCCGCCATGATATGGAGGAACTCAACCGGCTTCACGACCTGAGCGGCGCTGACGCCTCCGGACAGCACTGAGCGCTGCGTCGCCGCCCCTCAGGCAGGCCTGCGAGCACGCATGGCCTGGGCGATGGTGCCGTCGTCGAGCCAGTCGAGCTCGCCGCCCACAGGCACGCCGCGCGCCAGCGAGGTGACCTGCACACCCGCGCCAGCCAGACGATCGGTCAGGTAGTGGGCGGTGGTCTGGCCATCGACCGTGGCCGGCAGGGCCAGCACCACCTCGCGGATGGCCTCGTCGGCGGCCCGGCCCACCAGCGCGCCGACCTTAAGGGTTTCGGGGCCGACACCATCCAGGGCCGACAGCAAGCCGCCCAGCACATGATAGCGGCCGCGAAAGGCGCTGGCCCGCTCCATGGCCCAAAGCGCCCCGACTTCTTCGACCACGCAGATCAGGGCCGGATCCCGGGTCGAATCGTTGCAGATGGCACAAGGGTCGGTGGTGTCCAGCGCCCCGCAGACCCGGCAGGTGCGCACCCGCTCGGCCGCTTCGGCCAGGGCCTCGCTCAACGGTGTAAGCAGCTGGTCGCGTCGCTTCAGAAGAGCCAGGGTGGCGCGCCTAGCCGACCTGGGGCCAAGACCGGGAAGTTTGGCGAGCAGGGCGATCAGGCGTTCGATCTCGGGTCCGGCGGAAGAGGCCATCCGGCTACTCTAGACGAAGGCGCCGGCCAGGTCTCGCAGCCAGGCTTTCACCGCCGGCTGGGTCGCCGTGGGCGTGGCGCCGTGGCGCACAATGATCAGGTCGCGGTCGGGACAGATCACGATGTGCTGGCCCTCATAGCCATTGGCCGAAAACGACGCAGGTCCCGCCATGTTCAGCCACCAATGCGCGCCATAGTCGCTGTCCGGCTCGACATTGGCCTGTTGGAAGGTGGGCGTTCGGGCATAGTCGACCCAGCCGGGCGGAAGCAGCCGCCGCCCTTCCCACACCCCATCGCGCATATACAGCAACCCGAACCGGGCGAAGTCCTGGGGCGTGCAGAAACAGAACGACGAGCCGATGAAGGTTCCGGCGGCGTCGAACCGCGGTTCCGCGCTGGTCATGCCCAGCGGCCCGAACAGCCGCTCGCGCATGAAGGCTTCCATGCCAGGGCCATCGACCCCGAGCGCGCGGGCGAGGCAGTGGGCGACGATGTTGGTGGCGCCGCTGGAATAGGCCCAGAAGGTTCCTGGCGGATAGGCCAGGGGCACGGACTCGGCGTAGGCGGCGACATCATCCTGGCCCTCGCCGAACAGCATGGCGATCACGTCGGATGGGTTGCCCGGGATATAGTCCTCGATCCAGGCCAGGCCGCTGGACATGCGCAACAGGTGATCGAGGGTGATGGCCCCGCGCGGGTCGCCCGCGCCGCGCCAGGCGGGCACGTCGGCCGGGGCATGGATGTCGAGTCGGCCGTCGCCCACGGCGATCCCGACCAGGGCCTGGGTGATGCTCTTGGCCATCGACCAGGAACGACAGGTGACCTCCGGCCCGAAGTCGGGCGCATAGCGCTCGATCAACAGCCGCCCGCCCTGGACGATCACCACCGCGTGGGTCACGCCCAGGTCTCCGGCCGGATCGGCGTCGAAGGCGCCATCGAGCAGGGAGTGAACCCGGGCGGCGACAGCGCCCGCCGGCAGGATGCCGGCGGGCCACTCCGTCGTCGGCCAAGGTGTATCGACCGGCTGCTCGGGAAGGAACGGCAACGCGGCAGGCGATTCAGCCATCAATCGAGGTCCTTGGCGAGCTCCGTCCGGGTGTCGGGGGTGAGGACGGCCAGGTGACCGTAGCGCGGATGGTCGCATCCGACCATCACGGCCACCGCCGGGTCGCGAAACGCGGCGGCCTGGGGGTCGGTCATGGGAAATCGGAGGAAATGGATAGACGAGGTCTTGCCGTCGCGGGTCCGCTCGACCTCGGTCTCCGACACCGCGGCGATCCGGCCGTCTCCAACGGTGACGAAGAAATGCGCCTCAACGCCGCCAAGCTGGGCGAGGATCGATGCCCGGCGCAGGGGGTCGTCGATCTCGAACATCACCGTGGCCACCAGCTCCCGACCCCGCGGGATCAGGGGATTGTAGGCGGCCAGTTCGTCGGCCAGCTGTTCCGCGCCACCTTTTTCAGTGAGCAACATCTCCTGAATCTGGAACAGCATGGTGTCATAGGACTCGAAATAGAACGTGCAATGCGGGCCAAGCGCCACGCGGCGCAGGCGTTTGAACGGCAGCAGGGCCGCCCGGCGCTCTTTGCGCTGGGCGGCGTAGTCGGCATCGGGAATGATGTCTTGCGCCGTCACTTGGCGGGACGATGCGGGCATTGGGATACGCTCTTTCCAGGTTGGCGGATGAAGATCAGAGAGAATTCAGATCAGGCCATAGGCGCGGGCAAAGACCTCGATGGGGTGAGCCTCTCGCGGTGGCGGCGCGCCGGCCGGCAGATCGACAGCGAGCAGCTGGCCCAGGTGTTTGCAGGCCAGCGGGCAGTCCGAGCACAAAGTGGCGTTGGCCTTGGCGGCGACCTGTCTGGCCGCCGGCTTGCCGACCTTCACCGCCATCGGGCGAGTCTCTTTCATCACCCCAAAGGTTCCGCCGTGTCCGGAGCAGCGCTCCACCACATCGACCTTGGCCCCCGGGATCAGCCGCAGCATCTGGGCCGACATCGCCCCCATGTTCTGGGCCCGGGAATGACAGGCGTTGTGGAAAGTGACGCCGCCCTCGGGCGCCGTGAGGCCGGGCGCCAAACCGTGGGCTTTGGAGATTTCCACCACATACTGGCTGATATCCCGGGTTGCCGCCGCGAGGCGCTTCACGGCTTCGTTCTCCGGCAGGATCAGCGGCCATTCGAATTTCATCATCAGGCCGCAACTCGCCGTCAGGGTGACGATGTCATAGCCCTGATCGATCAGCGGCAGCAGTTCCGCCGCCACCCGCTCGGCCTTGGCGGCGACGGCGGCGATGTCGCCGGCCTCAAGCTGGGGCATGCCGCAGCATTCGGGATAGGCGAATCGGGTTTCAATGCCCTGTTTGGCCAGGACGGCGACCGCCGCCACGGCGGTGTCGGGCGCATTGTAGTCGACGAAACAAGTGGCGTAGATCGCCGCCTTGCGCATGCCGAAGGCCGGCCCCGCCGGATCGGGGGCGACGGGCTTTTTCAGCCGGTCGCCGGCGGTCTTGGAGAAGTAGAGCGGTAGCTCGGCGGTCTTGTCGATGCCGGCCACCGACTCCATCAGGGCGCGGACCGGCTTGTTTTCCAACCGGGTCGCCCAGTTAGCCAGGCCGGCCACGGGTTTGGCCAATTTGCCGTTTCGATCGGTGTCGCCCAACTGCTCACGCACGAAATCGCCACCGTCGGCTTTGCGACGGGCGGCGCGGTGGCGAAGAATCACATGGGGGAAATCGAGATTGAATTCGTGGGGCGGCACATAGGGGCACTTGGTCATGAAGCACATGTCGCAGAGCGTGCAGGCGTCGGAGACCTCGGCGTAGCGGGTCTTGTCCACCCCATCGAGTTCGCCGGTCGGGCTCTCGTCGATCATGTCGAACAGCTTGGGAAAGCTGTCGCACAGATTAAAGCAGCGACGGCAGCCGTGGCAGATGTCGAACACCCGGTCCATTTCGGCCTCAACCTTGGCCAAGTCGTAGAATTCGGGGTCGCGCCACGCCAGGGCATGGCGGAAAGGCGCGTCGAGACTGCCCTCCCGACGAGAGTCGGCGGGCTTGGCGGCGTCGGTCATCACGGGGCCTTCGGAAAATGTGGTCGCCATCCGCGTGGGGGGTTACGCGGATGGCGACGCGGACCGGAAAGGGCGGACGCCCCTCCCGACCCAAACTCAAGTCTTAGTCCATGCTGTCGAGGGCGCGCTGGAAGCGGCCGGCGTGGGACTTCTCGGCCTTGGCCAGGGTCTCGAACCAGTCGGCGATTTCGTCCTCGCCTTCCTCGCGCGCGGTGCGGGCCATGCCGGGATACATGTCGGTGTATTCGTGGGTTTCGCCGGCGATGGCGGCCTTCAGATTGAGGTCGGTGGCGCCAATCGGCAGGCCGGTGGCCGGATCGCCCACGCCTTCCATGAATTCGAGATGGCCATGGGCGTGGCCGGTTTCGCCTTCGGCGGTCGAGCGGAACACGGCGGCGACATCGTTGTAGCCTTCAACATCCGCCTTTTGCGCGAAATAGAGGTAACGTCGGTTCGCTTGGCTTTCGCCAGCGAAAGCGTCCTTCAGGTTCTGCAAGGTCTTGCTGGTGGCTAGAGACATAAAATCGTTCCTTTTTCCTGGGAGCGGATCGGCCTCGGCCGCCGCTGTTCGCAGCCGCCACTCTTAGGCGTCGGGCGCGTCTGCGTCCAATCGATTGAACCCATGCCGCCGATAGAAAGTCTCGATAGTTCCGCCTAAAGGCGTCAGGCTCTAGACCCTGGGTTCCGCGGCGAATTCGGCCAAGGCCTCCACCAGACCCGCGGCGGCCAGTTTGACCAGCTCGCCGCCCTTCTCGGGCGTAGCCAAACCAGGGTCCGAGCCCATCCGACCGTCGGGATATCGGGCGCGGAAGTCGCCAGCCTCGCGGATGGGTCCGGTCGGGGCGATCTGAGGGGCGTAGTTCGCCGCCTTGATATGATCTGGATAGGCCCATTGAGTGACGGCGATTTCAGAGGGCGTGGCGTGGCTGCCGTGACCGACCGGAAACTGTTGCTGGGCCAGGCGCATGACACCCTTAAGATCCCACCAGTTCCGCAGCTTGCAGGCGAATCCCGATCGGCGACCGGCGTAACTATCCTGGGCATACAGCTCGGAGAACGCCGCCTCGATGGTGGCGACATTGCCGCCATGGCCATTCAGGAACAGGATCCGGGTGAAGCCGTGATGAGTCAGCGACCGGGTCCAGTCGCCGATGGCGGCCATGAAGGTCGAGGGGCGCAGGGCGATTGTGCCCGGAAAGTCCAGATGGTGCTGGGCCATGCCGATGTTGAAGGTCGGCGCCACCAGGATGTCGGCGGTTTTCTGAGCCTCGTGGGCGATGATCTCGGGACATAGCCAGTCGGTGCCTAGCAGACCCGTCGGGCCATGCTGCTCATTGGAGCCGATGGGCACGACGATCGCCGTGGACCGCGTCAGAAAGGCTTCGATTTCGGGCCAGGTTGAGAGGTGCAGCAGCATGGAGCGGGTTCCGGGGGCCGCCCGACCATAGGGTTGGTGGCTGGCGGCACAAGCCCTTCCTTGCCTTCGCGCCCGCTCTCCGCATACTCCCGGCAAAATCGGCGGTCAGGGAGATCAGCGTGAGTGAAGGTCAGGTATTTCCGGTTCCCG
>JANYFU010000158.1 GCA_025359665.1 Caulobacteraceae bacterium | reverse complement strand
GTGGGTCCTTGTAGGTAGATTGCAGGTGGTCCTTACGCTCCACGTCGGGGACACACCACCATCAAGTCGGCCCGGGGAACACCAACGCATGGCGACAATGTCCTCGCTGGCCCGGCGCTGGTATGTGCTGATCGTGATGTGCGTCGTCTATGCGATCAGCATCGCCGACCGGTATGTGGTCTCAACGGTGCTGGACCCGATCCGCCATGAGTTTCAACTAAGCGACAGCCAGATCGCCCTGCTGACCGGCGCGCCGCTGGCCCTGTTTTATGTCACCTTCGGCATCCCGCTTTCCTGGCTGGCCGACCGGTCCAACCGCCGCAATATCCTGTCCGCCTCCCTGGTGGTGTGGTCGGCGATGAGCGCGCTGTGCGGCCTGTCGCGCGCCTGGCCGACCTTCATGCTGGCCCGGATCGGGGTCGGCGTCGGCGAGGCGGGTGGTACGCCGTCGGCCAGTTCGATCATCTGCGATTATTTCCCCGCCGGTCGGCGGCCGATGGCCCTGGCGGTGTTCGCCCTGGGGTCGCCGCTCGGCGCCTGGCTGGGGGCGGATCTGGCCGGGCTGGTGGCCAGCCACTATGGCTGGCGGGCGGCGTTCTTCGTGCTGGGCTTGCCCGGCGTGGGAATTGGCCTGCTGGTGTGGGCGACCATCCGCGAGCCTGTCCGGGGATGCCTCGACGAGACCGCCGACGCGGCCACGCCCTCGCTGTGGGCGACGCTGCGCTTCATGGTCAGCCAGAAGGCCAGTTTCCACGTCATGACCGGCGGCGCGCTCTCGGCCTTCTGGGGCTGGGGCCTGATGTATTTCACCGCCACCTATCTTCAGCGCGCCTATGGCCTGGGCGTGGACGGGGTGGGGGCCGTCCTCGGACCCATCCACCTCGTGGCCGGGTCGGTGGCCACCCTGGTCACCGCCTGGGCGCTGTCGCGGCCGATCTTCACCGATCCCCGGCGGGTGGCCTGGTTGCTGGCGGGGGTGACGGCCGTCTGCACCGTGCCCTCGTTCGTGGCCTATTTCACCCACTCGCTGCCGTTGGCAACGGCGATGCTGTGGCTGTTCATCCCGGCGATCTATTTCTACATCGGCCCCGCCATGGGCCTGGTGCAGAATCTGGCCCCGGCCAGGATGCGGGCGATGTTCATGGCCGTCTCGCTGGTCTCGGCCAATGTGCTGAACCTGATCGTCGCCCCCTGGATCGTCGGCTGGATGAGCGACCAGTTCGCCGGACCCCACGGCGCCGACGCCGCGTCGCTGCGCCTGGCCCTGCTGATCCTGGCCCCCACCGGCCTGTGGGCCGCGTTCCACTACTGGCGCGCGGCGAAGACTATCGTCGAGGACCAGAAGCGGGCGATCGGCTACGCCTGATCGCGAAAACGCGTTTCCGTGGAGCTAATCGAACGGTTCGCGCGTTGAACGCCCGCCGATAGGAGGGTGCGTCGATTGTTGTTGGAACCTGGAAGCCTTTGTTGGCGGGTAGGCGCCGCCGGCCACGCGACCATCCTGGTGGATGGAAGGGCCTACTTCGACGCCGCCAGGGAGGCCATCGGCCAGGCGCGGCGGTCAATCTATTTCCTCAACTGGGCTTTTGAGCCGGATACCCGGCTCAACCCGAAGCCGGACGGGGTTGCGGTGGGCGAGGAAGACATCGCCGGGTTCCTGAAGCGGCTGGCCGACCAGCGCCATGACCTCGATATCCGCATACTGTGTTGGCAATCGGCCCTGCCGGTGGCGGCCACCCAGAAATTCTTTCCGATCGCCGACCGAAGCGTATTCGCCAGGAGCCGGGTGAAGTTCGTGCTCGACGGCAAGCTGCCGCTCGGCGCTTGTCACCACCAGAAAGTCATCGTCATCGACGACACCCTGGCCTTCTGCGGCGGCTGTGACATCGGTCAGGATCGCTGGGACACGCCGGCGCATCTGGACGACGATCCGCGACGGGAAACCACCAAGGGCGGAAAGGGGTTCTTCCCCAGCCGTCATGAAGTCATGGCCCTGGTGGACGGCTCGCCCGCCGCGGCCCTGGGAGACTTGTTTCGGCGGCGTTGGAAGCGGTGCACGGGCGAGACGCTGCAGCCGTCGCCTCAAGCGGCGAACTGGCCCTGGGGCGTGCCGATCATGTTCGAGCAGGCGCGCGTCGGTCTGTCTCGTACCGAAGCCGCCTGGCAGGGCGAGGCGGCGGTAAAGGAGGCCGAAGCACTGCATCTGGCCGCCATCGCGGCGGCCAGGCGCTGCATCTACATGGAAAATCAGTATTTCACTTCGGAACTGATGGGGAACGCCCTGGCGCTTCGCCTCGCGGAGCCAAAGGGACCGGAGGTGGTGCTGATCTCCGGCGGGCGGTCACCCAGCTACTTCGACCACATCACCATGGACCCCACCCGCTCGCGGTTCATCGAGCGGCTTCAAAAGGCCGATCGGTATGGCCGCTTCCAGATCTACGGCCCGGTCACCACCCTGGGGCACGATATGATCGTCCATGCCAAGCTGACCATCATCGACGATGAACTGGTGAGAATCGGCTCGGCCAATCTGGACAATCGCTCCTTCGGCCTGGACACCGAATGCGATCTGTCCATCGAGGCGGATGGACCTACGGCGTCAAACAGCAGCGCGACCATCGCCCGACTGCGAACCACCCTGATCGCCCATTGGCTCGGCTGCTCGACAGAGGTTGTCGAGGCCGCGATCAAGCGCGAGCTGACCGTCGGCGGGGCCATCGAATTCCTGCGCCATCGCGGCTATTGCCGGCTGCGCCCGATCGCGTCCACCAGGCTCAATCCCGTCACCGCCCTGATCGCCAGGCTGCACATCGGAGATCCCATGGGCCCTGAGGACTCGTTTCGGCCCTGGAAACGCCGGCGCGCCCTCGAGGCCCGGATCAAGGCCTATGCGGCCGAAAATCCACCACCAGAGGCCGATGATCCGATGCACGGCGGGACAATGGATCGCCTGGCGTCCTGACGGCCTCGACCACGACGCCCGCGCTGACGAATACGTGGTCGATAGCCAGTACCGGCGCAGGCGCTGGAAAGGTCGGGACTCGCCCGCCCTGGGGCGACAGGCGACGGGCCTCCGTCAAACCCGCGGACAGCGTCCTGTAGACGCCGGAAAGCGCCGTGGCGTTGAAGTCGCCGACCAGCATCACGGGATCGCGCCGCTGGGGCGCGCCCAGCCACTCGGGTCCGGCCAGGGCCTTGGCCTGATCGCGCTGCTCGCGCGGGACCAGGCCTAGGTGGGTGTTGATCACCTGCAGCTCGATGCCATCGATCTCGACCGCCACCCACAGGGCGCCCCGAGGTTCCAGCCAGGGCTGACCTGGACGCCCAGGCAGCGGCCCCGCCTTGATCAGGTGTTCGGGCCGCGCGGTCAGGATGGCGTCGCCATAGAGTTCGGCCTCGACGCGCAAGGCGGCATGGAAGTGGAAAGCCATGCCGAGGCGCTGGGCCAACGCCTCGGCCTGATGCACGTGACCGGTGCGAGCACGGCCGACATCCAGCTCCTGAAGGGCGACGATATCGGGCGCCTGGGCCGCGATCACATCCGCCACCCGCCCTACGTCCAGCCGGCCGTCGGTTCCGACGCAGCGGTGGACGTTGTAGGTCAGGAGGCGGGCCATGCTTCAGGCCGCGACTGTCTCCATCACCGGATAGTCGGTGTAGCCGGCCGGACCCGGCGCGTAGAGAGTGGCGGGGTTCAACTCGTTCAAAGGCGCACCAGCCTTCAACCGAGCCGGCAGGTCGGGATTGGCGATGAAGGTGCGACCAAAGCCGATGGCGTCGGCGACGCCCGTGCTCAGATCGGCGATCGATTGCTCCAGCGTGAACTGTTCATTGACGATCACCGGGCCACCGAAGACCGCCTTGATCGCCGGCGCCAGGCGGTCGGGACCGACATGCTCACGCAGGAACAGATAGGCGATGTTCTTCCTGGCCAGTTCGCGCGCCAGATAGGTGAAGGTCCCATGCGCGTCGCTGTCGCCCATGCTCTGTGCGTCGCCGCGCGGCGCCAGGTGCATGCCGACCCGATCGGCGCCCCACACCGAGATACAAGCGTCGGTGACCTCCAGGTGCAGTCGCGCGCGGTTCTCGATCGGTCCGCCGTAGATGTCGGTGCGCTTGTTGCAGCTGTCCTGCAGGAACTGGTCGAGCAAATAACCATTGGCGCCATGGATCTCGACGCCATCGAAGCCTGCCGCCTGGGCGTTTTCGGCCGCCCGTCGGAACCCCGCGACCACTCCCTGCATCTCGCCGATCTCATCGAGCGCCATCGCTTGCGAAGGCTTCATCAGCCAGCAGCGCCCGAAGCGGCCCTTC
>JANYFU010000154.1 GCA_025359665.1 Caulobacteraceae bacterium | reverse complement strand
TGTAGGCGGCAGCACCGGGACTATGGCGGCGGTGGCCGGTTATCCGCACCTGACCGTGCCGATGGGCGAGGTCGGCGGCCTGCCGGTCGGCCTGTCGTTGATCGGCCCGGCCTGGTCGGAGGCCACCCTGCTCAATCTCGGCTATGCCTTCGAGCAGTCGGCGCGATGACTCCTCCGCTACCCGGCGCCCTGGTGCTGTTCTCGGGCGGCCAGGATTCCACGGTCTGCCTGGCCTGGGCCCTGGCCCGCTTTCCGCGCGTCGAAACCGTCGGCTTCGATTATGGCCAGCGGCACGCGGTCGAGCTCGAGGCCAGGGTGGCGGTGCGCAAAGCCATGACCGACGCGTTTCCGCACTGGTCGCCGCGCCTGGGCCAGGACTGGACCCTGGACATCCACGCCTTCGGCGCGATCGGCGACACCGCCCTGACCCAGGACCGGGCCATCGAGATGACCGACCGGGGCCTGCCCTCCACCTATGTGCCGGGCCGCAACCTGGTGTTCCTGACCTACGCCGCCGCCATTGCCGACCGGCGCGGGCTGGCGTCGCTGGTCGGCGGCATGTGCGAGACCGACTACTCCGGCTATCCCGACTGTCGGCGCTCGACACTGGACGCCATGGAAAGCGCGCTGAACCTGGGCATGGAGCGCGACTTCGTGATCCTGACGCCGTTGATGACCCGGACCAAAGCCCAGACCTGGGCGGCGGCGAAGAGCCTGGGTGGCGAGGCTCTCGTGGATATCGTCATCGACCATAGCCACACCTGTTATCTTGGCGTGCGCGATCAGCGGCACGACTGGGGCTTCGGCTGCGGAACCTGCCCGGCCTGCGACCTGCGCGCCAGGGGCTGGCGCGAATGGGTGGCGCTGGGGCGTCCGGCCACCGCGCCGTGACCTATTCGGTCAAGGAAATCTTCCTCACCCTGCAGGGCGAAGGCGGCCAGGCGGGCCGGGCGGCGGTGTTCTGCCGGTTCGCCGGCTGCAACCTGTGGTCGGGGCGCGAGGCCGACAGGGCCGGCGCGGTGTGCACCTTCTGCGACACCGACTTCGTCGGCGTCGACGGACCGGGCGGTGGCAAGTTTTCAACCGCCGAAGGCTTGACGAAGGCGGTCGCCGCGCGGTGGGCCGGCGGCCTGGGCGACCGCCTGGTGGTCTGCACCGGCGGCGAGCCACTGCTGCAGCTCGATCCGCCGCTGATCGACGCCCTGCACAAGACCGGTTTCGAAATCGCCATCGAGACCAACGGCGCCCTTGCCGCGCCGCCGGGGATCGACTGGATCTGCGTCAGCCCCAAGGCCCAGGCGCCGGTAGTTCAGACCCGGGGGCAAGAGCTTAAGCTGGTCTATCCGCAGGCGGGGGTCGATCCGGCCCGGTTCGAGGGCCTGGCGTTCGAACGGTTCTTCCTGCAGCCGATGGATGGCCCTGATCGGGCCGCCGCCACCGACGCCGCCGTGGCCTATTGCCTGAGCCATCCCAAGTGGCGTCTCAGCGTCCAGACTCACAAATATCTGGGTTTGCCTTAAAAGGCGCCCCCATGTCCGATCCCATCCTTGAAATCACTCCCGTCTTCGAAATCACCAAAGCCGCCACCTTCGACGCCGCCCACCGCTTGCCCGGCGGTCCGGCGGATGGCCCCTACACCCGCCTGCACGGTCACTCGTTCCGCGTGGAAGCCAGCGTCCGCGGCCCAGCCACGCCGCCGGTCGGCTGGGTGACGGACCTCGCCGGCCTGGATACCGCTCTGAAATCCATCGCCGCCGAGCTCGATCATTCGCTGCTCAACGATCACGCCGGCCTGGAGAGTCCGACCCTGGAGGCCCTGTGCCTGGTGTTCGCCGCGCGGTTGAAGCCGGCGTTTCCCGGGCTCTGCCGGGTAGAGGTTTCACGCCCAACGGTGGGCGAGTGCTGCGCGCTGGTGGTGACCTCACTCCGGCCAGAGAGGCGAGCCACCGAGGCGACGTTGCACATCGTCTACTAGCGCCGGGCGGCACGCCTACGGGTCGAGCGGGAAAAACCACCTTAACCAGTTGTATTTGAAATGGATTCGATCGAAACTAACCCTGGCGTCTAGTTGATCTTTACACTAAATTAACAGTTTGAACCAATTCCGGCCGTCACCGCAAAATCAGGTCACTGTCATAAGATCCTATGGACGGCTCTGAGGTAGACATTCGAGACCTGCAGCTAGCCGCGGCGAAGGCCCTCCGGCCGGCGCCCAGGGACAACCGCGGGCGGTTGCCTCCATGGCCTCAGTCCGGCCGGGCCGGCGCGTCATCGGATAAGGCGCGTCAACGCCGGCTCTGGCTTGAGTGGCTCGCCACCGCGCTCTGCGCTTCGCTCCTGCTGGTGACCCTGATCTATGGCGGCGCCACCACCCGCATCGACAACGCGATCTACGACCACGTTCTGTTGCTCAAGCCGATGGAGGTCCGCAAGGACATCGTCATCGTGGCCATCGACAGCCCGAGCCTCGACAAGGAGGGGGAGTGGCCCTGGCGGCGTCGACTGCTGGCGACCCTCATCGACACCATCGCCCGGGGCAATCCCAAGGCCCTGGCATGCCACTTCCTGTTCCTGTTCAAGACCACGCCCGACGAAGACAAGGCCGTGCATGACGCCATGCTGAAGACCCGGACCTATCTCGGGATTCCACACAGGGTCGATTCCAAGGGGCGCGCCAGCCAGATCGTGCACCCGATTCCCAAGATAGAGTCAGCGGCCCAGGGACTGGGCGCCGGTGACTCGACCGCGGATTCCGACGGCATCGTCCGCAGAACGGACCTGTTCGAAGGCCCGCCTGATAGCCGCTCCGCGCGAATGGTGCTGCAAATGGCCCGACTGGAGGGCAAGGGACCGGATCCAAATAAGCCGCACAACCGCGGCGACCGGATGCTGATCCCCTTCACCGGCCATCTGGGCAAGACCTTCGAGACAATCTCCGCCGAGGATCTGCTGACCGGCAAGAAGCCGCCGTCCCAGCTCAGGAACAAGTTCGTCCTGCTCGGGGCGACCGCCACGGAACTGCTCGACAACTATTCGACCCCGGGGTCCGGTCCGGAAGGCATGCCGAGTGTCGAGTTGGACGCCCACATCCTCAACGGGCTGCTCACCGGGACGCAGATCCGCGAGGCGAGCCCGCTGGTCGTGACGCTCGCCTCCCTGACCCTGCTGTGGATCGTCCTGTTCTCCCTGGTGCGGCTCGGTCCACGCGAAAACCTTTGGCTGGCGATTGGCCTGAGCGGCCTTCCCCTCGCGGCGTCAGTATTGTTGCTGATCGTCATTGGTTTCTGGCTGCCTCCCGTGGCCTATCTGCTAACGGTGGCGATCGTCGTGCCCTATTGGGGGTGGCGCCGCCTCAATGCGGCCAGTGTCTATTTCGCGGAGGAACTGAACGCGCTTGAAGCCCAGGCCGATGAGTTCGTCGATGGATCCCCGCGCGCCAAGGCCTCGGTGGGCGGAGACATGGTTCTCCAGCAGATGCTGCTGCTTGAGGACACGAAGCGGCAGATCTCGAACTTGCGGCAATTCGTCGCGGACGTCCTGGCGAACTTCCCGGATCCGGTTTTTGTGGTCGATCGGGCGGGCCGTATCCTCGACAGCAACCAGGCGGCGCGGGACTTCGCCGCGCGGGTGGGGGCGGCCTCGATACGGCGCTCTCCGATCGCACCGGCGCTGATGGGGATCACGCCGCTGGAGGGGGAGACCCGCCCGTTCTGGCCACCCGCCGATGAATTGGAGGCGGCGGCGGCGGACGCGCGAGCGCGCCCGATCACAGGGTTCGGCCCGTCGGGCCAAGCCTACGAGCTGCGCTGCACCGAGACCCACAACGCGGAGGATGAATCGACGGGGTGGATCGTCCATCTGGCCGACGTGACCGATCTGGTTTCCGCGATGCGTCAGCGCGAGGAAGCGCTTCAACTGCTTTCACACGATATGCGATCGCCCCTTTCGGCGATTCTGGCGACCCTGGAATTGCCGGAAAACCGGGCCGCGCCGATCGATCTGCGCAAGCGCATTGCCGATCAGGCGATGCGGACACTTAACCTCGCGGATGATTTCATCAGGCTGGCGAAGGCGCAGTCGGATAATTACCGCTTCGAGGATATCGACCTCGCCCATATCGCGATGGACGCCGCCGACGCGGTCTGGCCGCTCGCCCAGGCCGGAGGCGTGAGCGTCAAGACCCCCGCCATGGACGTTGAATATGTGTTGATGGCCGATCGCAGTCTGTTGACGCGAGCCTTGGTCAACCTGCTCGACAATGCCGTTAAGTTCAGCGCCGCGGGAACGGAAGTCGTCCTTAGTCTCAAACCCGTCACGCACAACGGATGTTCCGCGGTCACCATCTCCATCACCGACCAGGCCGGCGGTATGACTCCGGCCCAGATTGATAACCTGTTCAAGAAATTCGCCAGCGCCCGGACGGCGGTCAGCGGCGCGGCGGGCGTGGGACTTGGGCTGCTGCTTGTCGATGCGGTGGTGACGCGCCACGGCGGTGCGATCACCTGCCACAGTGTGGAGGGCGAAGGCACCACCTTTGCGATTACCCTGCCGCTCATCGACGAACCGCGGTCGCGGGATGAAGACTGACCGGGCGGCCTGACCATGGGGCTCGGAAGGAAAGGCGGGATGTGGCCAGCAAATTCATATCCGCGATCTGCGGGAAGCCATTCAGGAGCCAGAACCATGTGCTGTATTGCCGCAGGCGTGGTCGACAAGGGGGGACGAGCTTACAGATCCGTCACAAATTATTCCAGCCAAAATCGATTTTTGTGTTTGACAAAGCGATCACGACATGGAATGACTAAGCTTATCGAGTAGGAGAAATACAAATTTCAAGTCTACAAAGCCTTTTGTATCGACAAATGGCTGAGACAAGAACGCGCAAACTAAATAAATGTTGGAAAATTCGGGCGTCATGTTTGGCAAGTGGCCAAAATAAGTCGCTTTTTGACCTGAATTTTTTAATATAGACACTGAAAAATGAAATAGTATTTATCCCTTACGCAACGAAACCAAATTTAACAAACTGGAGAGTTACATGTCCATCCAACTGATCCAAACCCAAGCGACCCGCGGCAATGCGAAGACCGCGACCGAACTCGACCTCGGCATCAAGCTGATCGACGACGTCGTGCTGCGCATGCCCTATGCGGCGGTCGGCTTGGCGGTAAATCCGATCCACACTTCGGTGGTGCGCATGCCCTATGCGGCGGTCGGGCTCGCCGCGAACCCCGTCCACAGCACCGTTGTGCGCATGCCCTACGCGGCCGGCCGCAGCGATCTCCACGCCACCCGCGAAATCCTGGCCACTGTCTGATTGCGATGGCGGCGACAGACGCCCGTTAAATGCGACTGAAGCGATCGAACGCCATCGTCATCCGACTGGAAAATGACGAGTTCATTTTCCACAACGTCCTGGGCCAGAAGCAATTCTCGGCCAATCAGACCGCCCTCGATATCCTCAGGCGACTTTATGCCTGGACCGATATCGAGGGGCTGTTCGAAGCGATGCCGGATTACTCGCGGGAGTCCATTGTCCGAGCGGTTCGTCAACTGATGGAACTCGGCGCGGTTATCGACGAAGACTCCGCCGCCGCCGACCAGGACGACGACTTTTCCACGAACTGGCTATGGGGGCCGCTTACGGCCGCCTATCACTTCGGCACCCGTGACGGTGACTTCATATCGGCCGAGGACGGCGAGGATCTGCTGCGTCAGCAGGTGAAGTTCGTGCCCTCGCCTCCGCTGTACACACTCAATACCGGCTCACCGACCGATGTGGCGTTGCCCCTTCGTGAGGACTATCCAGAGCCCTTTCTGACCATGGCCCGTCGGCGGACCGACCGGATCATGCTGGACGAACCGATCACGCTGAAACAGCTCGCGGACTGCTTTCAGTTCTCCCTGGCCATCACGGCGGTGATCGAGGATCCCGAGATCGTGGACCTGCCACTGAAGATGACCCCGTCGGGTGGCGGAAGAAATCCCTATGAGGGCTATGTCTGTGTTCGAAACGTCACCGGACTCGCGCCGGGCGTCTATCACTACTCGGCGATGGAACGAACTCTGGGCGTAGTCGAGGCTGGGGCGCCGCCGCCGTTCGGCAGCCTGCTCGGCAATCAGGTCTGGGCGGACACCGCCGCGGCGGTAATCTTCCTGGTCGCCAATTTCGACCGTCCGATGTGGAAATATCACCACCCCGCCGCATACCGCGTGACGGTGATCGAAGCCGGGCACATCGCCCAGAATATCAGTCTGGTCGCTACGGCGCATGGCCTCGTGGCCAACCCGACCGCGGCGCTGTCCCAGGACCTCGCGGAGAAGACGCTGCGCGTCGGCGGCGTCACGCAGTCGGTGGTCTACGCGCTCGTGCTGGGCGTTCCCGCGGCCAGTTAGTCAAAACGCCAAAGCCCGGCGATCGGCTGGATCGGCCTGGATGGCTGGAACCGCTGCACGTTTCTCGATAGTGGGCCGAGGGTGTGTGGCCGATGAAAGAAAAGCGACCCACACAGGGACAAAACCCCAGGAGCCAGGGCCATAACCTACCTTGCCGACCATGCACGGCTGACGCCGGACAAGCCCGCGATGATCTCGGCCGAGACCGGCCAGATGGTGACGTTCGCGGCGCTGAACGATCGCTCCAACCGCCTGGCCCGGCTTCTGTTCGCCCACGGCCTGAGGCGCGGCGACCACATCGCGGTGCTGATGGAGAACAACCTGTCGTTCATGGAGCCGGTGTGGGCGGCGTTCCGCTCGGGGCTGTACGTGACCACCATCAACCGCTACTTGCCACCCGACGAGGTCGCCTACATCGCCCGCGACTGCGGGGCGAAGGTGCTGATCAGTTCGTATGAAAAGCGCGAGACCGCCGCCGCCCTGTTCGACCTGATCCCCGAAGTCGACCTGCGCTTGATGATCGGCGGAACCATCCCCGGCTGGTCATCCTATGAGGAAGCGCTGGCGGCCAGTTCGCCCGAACCGCTGGAGCGCGAGTGGATGGGCGACTCGATGCTATACAGCTCGGGCACCACCGGCCGGCCCAAGGGCATATTACGGCCCCTGCAGAACGCCGGCCCCGCCGAGGGCTTCGCCCTGCGTCAGGCGGCTAATCGCTATGGGTTGAGCCCGGAAGCGGTCTATCTGTCTCCTGCTCCGCTCTATCACGCCGCGCCGCTGGGCTATGTGCTTACCGTTCAGTCGTGGGGCGGCACGGTGGTGATGATGGAGCGATTCGACGCCGAGCAGTCGCTGGCGCTGATCGAGCGCTATCGCGTCACCCACAGCCAATGGGTGCCGACTATGTTCGTCCGTATGCTCAAGCTGGCGCCCGAAATCCGCGGGCGGTACGATCTCTCAAGCCACCGGGTTGCCGTGCACGCCGCCGCGCCCTGCCCCGCCGAGGTCAAGCGCGAGATGATCGGCTGGTGGGGTCCGATCCTCTATGAATACTATGCTGGCACCGAAGCGTCCGGCTCGACCTTCATTACCAGCGAGGAATGGCTGGACCATCCGGGTTCGGTCGGACGCGCGGCACTGGGCGTGTTGCACATCTGTGACGAGGACGGCCGCGAATTGCCGACCCGCGAGACCGGTCTGGTGTATTTCGAGCGCGACGCTCCGACCTTCGAATACCATAACGATCCCGCCAAGACCGCCGCGGCCCGCCACCCCAGTCACCCCGGCTGGAACGCCCTCGGCGACGTCGGCTATCTCGATGACGAGGGCTACCTCTACCTGACCGATCGGCAGGCGTTCATGATCATTTCGGGCGGGGTAAATATCTATCCGCAGGCCATCGAGGACGCCCTGGTGACCCACCCGAAGGTGGCCGACGTGGCGGTGTTCGGCGTGCCGCACGCCGAGATGGGCGAAGCGGTGAAGGCCGTGATCGAACCGGCGCCAGGCCATGAACCGAGCGACGAACTGGCCGCCGAGCTACTCGACTATGCCCGGGGCCGGCTGGCGCACTACATGACGCCGCGCTCGATCGACTTCATCGCCGAGATGCCGCGATTGCCGACCGGCAAACTCTACAAGAGGCTGTTGCGCGACGCCTATTGGACCGACCGGAAGATTTAGCGGCCCAGAACGGAGGAGTCCTGGGCCGCGATAAGCGCCGTTTCAGAAACGGTGCGAACTCAGGCGTGCTTGGGGGCGAACATCGTGCACCAGCCGGTGGGGTCGATCGGGCCGGCGATGATCTTGCACAGATTGGTTCCGCCAGGCCCCTTACCGGCCAGGAAATAGTTGCACTTGCTGCACTGGGCGGCGCCCTTGGGCGTTGCCTGATATTTAACATTGGTTTTGGGCATGGTGCCGGCGGCGTTGGCGACGCCCGAGGCGGCCAGTAGGGGCAGGCTGGTAAGAGCAGCGGCGCCGATCAGGATGGCGCGGCGGGTGGTGGGCAGAGAGTCTTGCGACATAGTTGCTTCCTTGCGTGGTTTCGGGCGCCAAACGCGCTGGTGGCCATCCGATAATCCCGATTGCCTATACCGGAGATGAACGGTTTGTCGACTGGGGTGCGATAAAGAATAAAACTAGTAAATGAGAATGATTTGCATCTGCATCAATAGGATGTTCGAGGGTTCACTCACGCGGCGGCTTGACGTTGCTGACACGCGATGTTCAGCGCCGCCCGTCGCGCCGAAGGCCCATTTGGCCACGATGTCGCAGGAAGGCGTCGGCCAGGACACAGGCGGTCATCGCCTCGACCACCGGCACGGCGCGGATGCCGACGCAGGGGTCGTGGCGGCCCTTGGTGCGCAGCTCGATCTCCTCGCCCGCCTCGTTGATCGACCGACGCGGGGTGAGGATCGAGGAGGTGGGCTTGAAAGCTACGCGGGCGACGACGCTCTGACCGGTGGAGATGCCGCCCAGCACGCCGCCAGCGTTGTTGGCCAGAAAGATCGGGCCATCGTTGCCCATACGCATCTCGTCGGCGTTCTCCTCGCCGGTCAAGGCGGAGGCGGCGAACCCCGCGCCGATCTCCACGCCCTTTGCGGCGTTGATCGACATCAAGGCGCCGGCCAGTTCGGCGTCGAGCTTGCCATAGATCGGCGCGCCCCAGCCGGCGGGGACACCGACCGCCTCCACCTCGACGATGGCGCCCGTCGAGGATCCAGCCTTTCGGATGGTCTCCAGATGGTCTTCCCAGACCCCGACCATGGCCGCGTCGGGCGACCAGAACGGGTTTTGGCTGGTCTGGTCCCAGTCCCAGCGGCCACGGTCGACGGCGTGAGGACCGATCTGGACCAGGGCGGCGCGAACCGTGACACCCTCCAGGATCTTGCGGGCGATGGCCCCGGCGGCCACCCGGGCGGCGGTCTCCCGGGCCGACTGACGGCCACCGCCACGATAGTCGCGCACACCATATTTGGCGAAATAGGCGTAGTCGGCGTGGCCGGGGCGGAAGGCGGTGGCGATCTCGGAATAGTCACGCGACCGCTGATCGACATTATCGATCATCAGCGAGATCGGCGTGCCGGTGGTCACCTGACCATTCGAGCGCTCATCCTCGAAAACCCCCGACAGGATGCGCACCGCGTCCGGCTCCTGGCGCTGGGTGACGAACTTGCCCTGGCCCGGGCGGCGCTGGTCGAGCCAGACCTGGATGTCTTCAACGGCCAGCGGAATGCCAGAAGGGCAGCCATCCACCACGCAGCCCAGAGCCGGCCCATGACTCTCACCCCAGGTGGTGACACGAAACAGATGCCCGAAGGTGTTGTGCGACATGGCTGGGTTCTAAAGGCGAAAAGGTGTGGATGGAAATGTGAGTGATATCACTCTCCTCCCCTTTTGGGGGAGGGGAACCGCGAAGCGGTGGAGGGGGCGACACCGCGGAGATCTCGCCAGGCTGGAGCCCCCATCCCGGCCTTCGGCCGGACTTCCCCCAGAGGGAGAAGAGAGGCCTCGGAGGGGCTGACGGACAATGGCCAATTCCCCTATATCTCGCCTATGACCGACACTACCTTGATCCCCCCCTCTCCCGCCGAGGACGACTATGTCCGCTCGGTCCAGAGCGCCGAACCGCTGGCGCTGTTACCCGAGGGCGATCCGTTCGAGATGTTTCAGGCTTGGCTGCGCGAGGCCGGCAAGTCGGAGCCAAACGACCCGCATGCCATGACCCTGGCCACTGTCGACGCCGACGGGATGCCCGACGCACGGATGGTGCTGCTGAAGGGTGTCGATGACCGGGGCTTCGTGTTCTTCTCCAACACCCTGAGCGCCAAGGGCCAGGCCCTGGCCGCCAATCCGCGCTGCGCCCTGATGTTCCACTGGAAGTCACTGCGCCGGGCGGTGCGAATCCGCGGCGATGTGGAGCGGGTGACCGATGCCGAGGCTGACGCCTATTTCGCCACGCGGGCGCGTTCGGCCCAGATCGGCGCGTGGGCCTCGGAGCAATCGGAGCCCCTGCCCGACCGCTTCGCGCTAGAAAAGCGGGTCGCGACCATCGGCCTGAAGTTCGGTCTGGGCGCCGTGCCTCGGCCGCCGCACTGGTCCGGCTATCGGGTTCTGCCAGCCAGCATGGAGTTCTGGCGCGACCGGCCGTTCCGCCTGCACGAGCGCCTGAAGTTCCACCGCGCCGTCCAGGGCTGGACGACCGAGCGGCTCTATCCCTAAGAGTCTTTCCAGAAGGTAACATTGGGGAAGCGCGATGCAGGGATTGATGCAGGACTGGCCGCTGACCGTGGACAAGGTCCTCGATCACGCCGCCGAGTGGCATGGCGAGCGCGAAGTCGTGACCCGCTCGGTGGAAGGCCCGATCGTCCGCGTCACCTATGGCGAGATCCGCGACCGGGCCAAGCGGCTCTCCAACGCCCTGCTGGGGTTCGGCATCCAACCCGGCGACCGAGTGGCGACCCTGGCCTGGAACTCCGCCCGCCATATCGAGGCCTGGTACGCGATCATGGGGATCGGCGCGGTTTGCCACACCCTCAATCCGCGGCTGTTCGCCGACCAGCTCTGCTACATCATCAATCATGCCGGCGACCGGATCATCTTCACCGACCTGACCTTCCTGCCCTTCCTGATCGAGAACCGTGCGCGCATGCCGACGGTCGAGCGGTTCATCGTCCTGACCGACGATGACCATCTGAAAGGTTCCGGCCTTGAGGGCGCCCTGGCCAGCGAGACCTTGATCGCGCGCCACGACGCCGATTGCGTCTGGGGCGGGTTCGACGAACAGGCGGCGTGCGGCCTCTGCTACACCTCCGGCACCACGGGCAACCCCAAGGGCGTGCTCTATTCGCACCGCTCGAACTTCCTGCACACCCTGGTCACCCTACAGACGGACGTGATGGGCCTGTCCGTCAAGGACACTGTGCTGGCGGTGGTGCCGATGTTCCACGCCAACGCGTGGGGCTTGACGTTTTCCTGCCCGGCGGTGGGGGCCAAGCTGATCATGCCGGGCGCCAAGATGGACGGCGCCTCGATCCACGAACTGCTAGAGACCGAGAAGGTCACGTTCTCGGCCGCCGTGCCGACGGTCTGGCAGATGCTGCTGGCTCATATGCGCGAGACCAAGGCGACCCTGACCACCTTGAAACGCGTTGTGATCGGCGGCTCGGCGGTGCCCGAGGCGATCCTGCGCGCCTTCCATGACGACTACGGCGTCGATGTCGTCCACGCCTGGGGAATGACCGAAACCTCACCGCTGGGCACGCTTTCGACCCCGACGCCGGAGGTGGCCGCGCTGTCGTTCGACGACCAGATTCCCTACAAGCTCAAGCAAGGCCGCCCGCCGGTCGGGGTCCAGCTCAAGCTGACCGGTGACGACGGCGCGGCCAAGCCCCGGGACGGGACCAGTTTCGGGCGTCTGAGCATCCGGGGGCCATTCATCGCCGGGGCCTATTTCAAGGGTGACGGCGGCAACCTCCTCGACGAGGAGGGGTTCTTCGACACCGGCGACGTCGCCACTATCGACCAGGCCGGCTACATGCAGATCACGGACCGGGCCAAGGACGTGATCAAGTCCGGCGGCGAATGGATTAGCTCCATCGAGATCGAGAATATCGCCGCCGGCCACCCCAAGGCCCTGCTGGCCGCGGTGATCGGCGTGGCCCATCCCAAATGGGACGAACGGCCTCTGCTTCTGGTCCGGCTGAGGGACGGCGAGACCGCCGAGCCCGGCGAATTCCTGCGCTATCTGGACGGCAAGATCGCCAAATGGTGGATGCCCGACGACGTGGTGTTCGTCGACGACATCCCCCTTGGCGCCACCGGCAAGATCGACAAGAAGCTGATCCGCCAGCGCTTCGAAGGCTATCTGCTGCCGACCGCCGCAAAGGCCGGTTAACTCGCCAGCCGATATTCGCTGTTCAGGCCCGGCGCGCCATCGGTGACGACCCGGCCAGTTTTCACCAGTTCGATCATCTGGGCCAGCACCGAGTGGGCGGCTGGAACATGCAGGCGCGGATCGACCGCCGCATAGATAGTCGGCACCATGGCCTTGATGGTGATGTCGCCGGCCACCAGGCGCTCGACGATCTGGCGTTCCCGGTCGTGTCGATGGGCAATGTAGGCGTCGATGAACGGGGCCGGATCGGTGATCGGTGGGCCGTGTGTCGGCCAGATGGTGTCGAAGCCCCGAGCTTGGATGAGCGCCAGACTGCGCAGATAGTCGCCCATGTCGCCATCCGGCGGGGTGATCACCGTTGTCGACCAGCCCATGATGTGGTCGCCGGCGAACAAGGCGTTTTCCTCGGCCAGGGCGTAGCAGATGTGGTTGGAGGTGTGACCCGGCGTGTGGATGGCCTCAAGGGTCCAGCCGGGTCCGGAAAACACCTCGCCACCCGCGCCGGTAACCGGCACGTCCGGGACAAACTGGTCATAGCCAGCCTCCAGCTTGACCTCGTCTTCCACAAGTGGCGTCGCCACCGCCCGGCCCCAGACCTTGGCGCCGGTGGCCGCCGACAGGGGGCGCGCCAGCGGCGAGTGGTCGAGATGATGGTGGGTGATCAGGATATGACTGACCGTTTCGCCCGGCAGCGCAGCCAGGATCGCTTCGAGGTGCTCGCCAATGTCGGGACCAGGATCGATGACCGCCACCTCACCCTTGCCAACAATATAGGTGCCGGTGCCCAGGAATGTGAACGGCCCGGGGTTCCGGGCCGTGACCCGTCTGATCAGCGGTGAGACCTGGTCACAGCGGCCGTAATCGATATCGATCTCGCGGACATAGGGGATCATGACAGAACCTCAGCTCAGGACCGGAGAGAGATCATAGCCCGCCTCGGCGCCCAGGCGGATCAGTTCGTCGGTGTCCCGCGCGCCCTGCTGACCCATCGCCCAGGCGCAGATCGAGCGGGTGCCCGAGCGGCAGAAGGCCAGGACCTTGCCGGTCGATGCGTCCACGGCTTCGCGAACCGCCGCCACCTGAGGCGGCGCCGGACGGCCCGTCACCGGTGCGTACAGATAGTCCAGGCCGGCGGCGCGCGCGGCGGCCTCAACCTGGGCGCTGGTGGGCTGGCCCGGCTGTTCGCCATCCGGGCGATTGTTGATGATCAGAGTAAATCCCGCCGCCGCCGCCGCCGAGATATCGGCCAGCGCGATCTGAGGACTGACCGAGAAATTGTCGGTCACGGTGCGAAAATCGGTCATGGAACGCCTTGAAGACGCGGGCGTCGACGCCCACCCCGACATCATTGGCGGGCGAGATCGGTTTCGCAAGGCTGCTCAGCCGGAAAGCTGGGTCTGCCTGACCACGCGCTAATCACCTTCTAGGCGGCCGTTGAAGTATAGTATGGCTCTCGCGGGCGTTTCGGAAGATCGCGACTCATGACTGACCGAGAAATAGTCGACCGGCGGCGGCTCGGCCAGGGGGTGGCCGCATTGGCGGTCTGGGCGCGTGCTTCGTCGGTCGCGGCCAGCGCGCCCGCGGCCTATGACGGTTTTGGCCAACCTCGCGACGTGGATATCAAAGGCTATGGCGGCGATGCGATGGAGCCCTTCCTTACGCGGGACGGCGGCCTGCTGCTGTTCAACAACAGCAACGATCCGCGTGTGAACACCGACCTGCACTTCGCCGAGCGAATCGACGACCACACCTTCCAATGGCGGGGGCCGATCGCGGGGGTCAACACGGCGGCCCTCGAGGGTGTGCCATCCATGGATCGCGATGGCAGGCTCTATTTCGTATCGACCCGCAGCTATGACCGCACCGCCTCCACCCTCTACCGGGCTCGCTTCCACGACGGCCGCGCGCAAGACGTGGAACTGGTTCCCGGCGTTTCGCTGGGCAGGCCGGGCTGGGTGCAGTTCGACGCTGAAATCTCGGCCGACGGCGCGCACTTCTATCTGGGGGAGGGCTGGTTCGGCCGGGCCGGACGGCCCCACAGCGCCAGGATCGTAATGGCGAGCCGCGAAGGAGCCGGGTTCGTGATCCGGCCGGTGGACATCAGGGCGTTCGCGGCCGTCAACGCCTCCGGCCTCAACTACGCACCCTGCACCAGCACCGACGAACTCGAACTGTTCTTCACGCGCGCGGTGGCATCGATCAGACCCCGGATATGGCGCGCGTCACGGACCTCGAAGGATCAACCCTTCGAGGCGCCCCGGCAGGTGGTCGCCATCGATGGTTTCGTGGAGGGGCCGACGATTTCTTCAGACGGAGCAAGGCTTTATTACCATGAACGGCGGGGTGACCGCTACGTCATCCGCTGCGTGGCGCGATGATTGGCGTCTATCTCGCCGATATTAGACCCGCTTCGGCGGCATGGGAATGAACGAGCTGGTGCGCTGGACGTAAGCCTCATAGTCGGGGCGCTTGCGGCGCATCCGCCCTTCCACCGTCGGCACGCCGCTCCAGCGGGTCAGCAGCACGGTGATCAGGATCGGGCCCGCCATTGACCACAGCCCCATGCCGGCGTCGGCGGCGACCAGCCACAGGCCCCACCAGACGCAGGCGTCGCCGAAATAATTGGGGTGGCGAGTGTAGCGCCACAGGCCGGTCTGCAGCACCTTGCCAGCATTGTCAGGATTGGCCTTGAACGCCACCAGCTGAAAATCGCCAATACTTTCAAATAGAATCCCTATCGCCGCCAGGGCGGCGCCCGCCAGGGCCACGGGACCCAGCCGAGGGGGGAACAGCAAACCCCGATCGACCATCTGGCCTAACTGAACCGGCAGACTGACGATGAACTGCAGCGGCAGCTGCAGGGCGAACACCAGCAACAAAGAGGACTTCGCGTAGCCCCAGCCGCGCTCCTTCTGAGCCAGGGCCATCATGGTCGTGTAGCGCCGGTCCGGCCCGTGTTTTCGCCAGCGCCACAGCAGATAAAAGCCGAGCCTCAATCCCCAGGCGGAGCATAGCGCCGTCAACGTAACCGCGTGGCTTCCGGCATGGCCGACGAACAGGAACGTCGCCCAGGCGGTCACCACCATCCCCAGCGCCCACCAGCTGTCGATGAAGCTAGGGTCCTTGGTGATCAGGTTGATCAGCCACAGCACGGTGAACAGCACCAAGGAGATGGCGAGGTTCTGTGCCAGCAAGTGAACAAATTGCATCATCACGGGCACATTCCTATCCGAGTTCGAGCGTCATCGGCCAGTCGAGATCGTGGCGGCGGCGAGCATCTTCGCCATGCCCAGTTCAAGCGCCTTGGGATCGCGGGCGAGGGAGGCGCGAACCTCTATGGCCATGATATCGGTGTCCAACTCATCAATGCCGCGCCTGATGGCGTTGAGGCCGGCCGCGGCGATGTCGGCCGGCTTTTCCTTACGGCCGGCGACATGGGCGGCCATCCGCGTATCCACCGATCCGACGATCAGGGCGGTGACCTGGGTGTTCTGGGCGGCCAGTTCGGCGCGGATGCAGGTGGTCGCCGCCCGGCCGGCGAATTTCGAGGGGCTGTACCCGCCCATGGCCGGAACGGCCACCAGGCCGCCAGACGACAACACATTGACGATCGCTCCGCCACCGTTGCGGGCCAGGATGGGAGCGAAGGCGCGGGCCAGGCCGACGGGGCCGAAATAGTTGACCTCCATCTCGGTCCGGGCGTCGTCCAGGGTTTCGGCGCCGATCAGGCGCTGGTTGAGGAAGGCGCCGGCGTTGTTGATCAGGATCGAGACGTCGCCGCAGGCCGCCGCCGCCGCGGTGACCTGATCGGGCCGGGTCACATCCAGCTGGATCGGGACCGCGCGGGCGGGAGCCTCGGCGGCCAGGTGAACGGCGTCATCGGGGTCGCGGGCGCCGACCCAGACCTTGCGGGCGCCTGCCGCCAGCAGAGCCCGCACGAAAGCCTCGCCGATACCGCGGTTGCCCCCGGTGACCAGCGCGACGCTGTCTTCGATCTTCATAGGTCAGATCGCCTCGCGGTCGGCGAGTTCCCTGACCCAGGCGCTGGCGGGGGCGCCACCTTTCTGGGCTTCCATCACGCCGACATCCACATAGTCGCGCCAGCCGATGATCAGGTCACCCTCGAACCGGAAAACACCGGCATAGGGCGCGAGCACCACCGCGCCGTCGGTGGCGTCATAATCCTCGACGCCCTCCACGAACAGCCGGTGGCCGGCCTCGGCGTAGTCGAACAAGCGCCAGCGGATTTGGGTCATCTGGGGCCTGAAGTTCTCCATGAACTTGCGGGCCTTAGCCTTACCCTTGGCGGGCGGCGCGACGCCGGCGGCGAAATGCCAGACGACATCATCGTGCAGGTGCGCGAGCACGCCATCGATATCGCCGGCTTTCCAGGCGGCCATCACGCTTTTCAGCACCGCCAGCCTGGCGCTCATCGGCCGATCAACAGGCTGACGGTGGTGGTGGTCGAGCCACCGATGTTCAGGGTCTGGACGGTGCGGGCGCCCTCGACCTGATAGTCGCCGGCCTTGCCGGTCACCTGCTTGGCCGCGTCCAGCGCCATGCGCACGCCAGTCGCGCCCACCGGATGGCCACCGCCGATCAGACCGCCAGAGGGGTTGACGGGCAGTCGTCCACCCATGGCGATCGAGCCGTCCTCGATGGCCTTCCAGGCCTCGCCCGGGGCGGTCAGGCCCAGATGCTCGATGGCCATGTATTCGGTGGTGGTGAAACAGTCGTGGGTCTCGACGGCGTCGATCTGATCCACGGCCGTGACACCCGCCCGCGCCCTGGCGTCTTCCACCGTCCGACGAACCTGCGGAAACACATAGGGCTGGTCCTGGCTGGCGCGGATCTTGCGCTCATAGCTGATCGGCGCGGAACGGTGCCCCCAACCCTGGATCCGGGCGAGGCTGTCAGAAGGCTTGCCACGGCGAGCGGCGTAGTCGGCGGCCCAGGCGTCCGAGGCTAGAAAGACGACTGCCGCGCCGTCGGTGACCTGGCCGCAATCGTTCTTGCGGATCATGCCCTCGACCACCGGATTGGCGGTGTCGTCGGCGGTGAAACTGTCCGGACCGAAGGCCCAGCCGCGGGTCTGGGCGTTGGGATTGCGCTTGCCGTTGGCGAAATTGATCCGGGCGATCTCCATCAGGTGATCGTATTTCAACCCGTATCGGCGGTCGTATTCCTCGCCCAGATCGGAGAAAGCCCGGGGCCAGAGATAGGTGGCGTCCTGGAACTCGTGGCCGGTCCACGCCGCCGAGCCCAGGTTGCGGGCCGCCTGAGCGCCGGAGACGTTGCGCATCATCTCAAGACCCACGACGCATGCCGTGTCGTAGCGTCCCGCCTCGATCTCGGCGCTAGCGGCCAGGATGGCGACACTGCCGGAAGCGCAGGCCGCCTCGTGCCGTGCCGTCGGCATGCCATCGAAATCGGGATGCGCCAGCCCGAAAAAGCCGCCTAGCAGCCCCTGGCCGGCGAACAGTTCACCGACGAAATTGCCCACATGGCCGCATTGGATATCGCCGGGTTCAAGATCGACGGCCGCCAGTCCCTCGCCGACCACCTCCGCGAAGGCGCCGGCGAAATCCAGCCCCTCCCGCGCCCAGTTGCGTGAAAAATCGCTCTGCCAGCCGCCCAGAATTGTGACCACGCCCGCGTCCTCCTCGGTATCGCCCCAAGCCAGGACCAAACACCGAAAACACCGGCTTGTCAGTATCAACCTGTCCACCGCGCGCTGGCGGCGGCCAGCTACTTTCGCGGCGCGATGATATCGTCCAGCCGGTCGGGGAGCGCCGGGTCTCGAACCAGGTGAGGGTAGCGCGGGCCTCCGTGGTAGTCGACCTTGACCACCTTGAACCGGTCGGCGGTCTTGACGATCAGCTCCATAGGCGTGGTTGTGGTCTTCGACGCCTTGACCGCATCCGCCAGCACATCATCGTCGTAGGGAAGACCATTGACCGCCATCAGCTGGACGCCAGCGGTAAGACCCGCCTTCGAGGCGGGGCCATCCCAATCAAGACGATCAAGCAGGCCATCCTTGTCGATGGTGAACCCCAGCGAGAACAGGTAGCTCTTGTATTTGCCCGCGGCCTCGGCGGATTTCACCAGCACGTTGGGCGTGTCGTCATAGACTAGGCGGTAACCGGATCGCTTCAGGCCGTCGAACGGCGGACCAGCGTCCACCGCATCGAGGCGGGTCCGCAGGAACGTCGCCCAGTCGAACGGCTGAACAGCGTTCAGCGCCGCGACCACGTCACCGAAACCGTACGTGACCGGGGTGTAGGAGCCGTCATCGACGCCGAAAAACGCCCGGGCAAAATCATCCAGGGACTTCTTTCCACCCGAGCGCTCGCGGATCAGAGTGTCGGCGTCGAGCCAGATCAGCGCCCCTTCGTCGTAGTAGTCCTCGAACCTCTGCCAACTGCGCCAGGACTGGGGACGACGTGGATTGATGATCTCATCGCTGGTGGTGTCTTGCAAAGGCCGCCAGCGCCGGCCGGGAACCTGATCGAATTTCGCCAGGATCAGCGCCAGGGAGTCGCGCTCCTGCGCTGGGGTCCGCAAACCGGAGCGGCCCGACAGCACCTCGCCCCAATATTCCGTTTGACCTTCATAAACCCAAAGCAGGCTGTCGCGCATCGGTACGTCATAGCTGGGCGTCCATAGATCGGCGGGCCGGCGGAACTTGCCGTTCCAGGAGTGGGTGAACTCATGTGGCAGCAGGCCAAGGTCATCCAGCGCCTTGTCGTTGTCGGTGAAATAGCCGGCTCCGACGCCGTCCTCGCTGGAACGGTGATGTTCAAGGCCCTGTTGCTGGGTCAGGTCGCTGATCGACAACAGGAAATCGTAGTGGTCGAAGTGATGCGAGCCGAACAGCTTCACGGCCTGTTGCACCAGGGCCTTGTGCGCGGCCAGTTGCTCGGGCTTGACCACCAGTTCGCTGGCCTTGTCGGCGAAGACGTTGAGCCGCACGGGCGCGCCGCCGGCTAATCCGAGATCGAACCGCGCCACCTTGACACCCGCATAGACCGGACTGTCGATCAGTGTTTCCAGTGGCGTGGTCTTGAACCTGGTCGTCGCGCCTTCGACGCCATCGGTCTCCAGGGCGGTGGCGAAACCCCAGCCCGCTGGAAGGGTCAGACTGGCGCGCACGGGGATCTGGCGGGCGAAATAGCCGGCCGGATAGAGCGCCAAGGCGTTCCATTCCAGGGTGGCGATGGTGCTGGAGATTTCGGTCGGGCCGAACTTCTCGCCCACCGGCGACAGATACTGGAATTCGACGTCAAGGCTCGAAACCCCGGCCGGAACCGGCACGTGGAAGGCGAACACCTTCACCGCGTCGCGGGTCCAGGCCAGCCGCTGGCCTTCGGCGCGAATCACCAACCCCGCGAATCGGTCGATCACCCCCTCCGGCGAATGGGTTCCGGGCAGCCATTGCGGATAGAGCAACACCAGATCGCCGGCGGTCGCCACCGGGATCGTCTCGTGGACCCTGACCACGCGATGATCGGTGTCGCTGGCGTCAACGTTGAGCAGGGTCACACCCGGATAGGGGACATCCCGCGGCTCCGCCACGGGAGGTGTCGCCGGCAGGGGCGCCGGGCCGGGACTAGCCTGGGCGATGCCGGCGCCGAAAAACAGAAGGGCGCACGCCGTCGGTAGGACTTTCAACCGTAGTCTCCATCAAGGGTTCAAGGGTGTTCGTTTCGCTCTCGCCGGATCACGGCGACAGACCTGAAATTTCGTTGACACAAAGCCTGATCACGATTTTGTCGCCTCTCGACCAAGGACGGCAACACGAACATTGATTGATATTTTAGTCGAGATAGAAAATAAGATCGCGGCCAAACCCTCGCCCATTCGCGGCGTCAGTAGGAGTATAATCGTGTACAAAGCGCTATCGCGAACGCGTCTTCTCGCTTCGTCCGTTCTCACGGGCCTCACCCTTATCTGCACGGGCGGGGCTCACGCCGCCGCCACGGACGCGGAAAAGCCCCCCTTCGTCGACGAGATCGTGGTCACGGGCAGCCTGTTCAGACGGACGGATGCGGAAACCCCTTCGCCGGTCACCGTGCTGAGCGCGGACGACCTGAAATCGGCGGGCATCGTCACTATCGCCGACGCGGTGCGTTCGGTCGCGGCCGACAATAGCGGCACTGTTCCCACGGCCTTCAGCAACGGCTTCGCCTCCGGCTCGTCGGGCGTGGCCCTTCGCGGCCTGACGGTCAATTCGACCCTGGTGCTGATCGATGGCCTGCGAACCTCCAACTATCCGCTGGCCGACGACGGCGAGCGCGGCTTCGTCGATCTGAACACCATACCCTTCAGCGCCGTGGAGCGTGTCGAAGTGCTGAAGGATGGCGCCTCGTCGATCTACGGAGCGGACGCCATTGGCGGGGTGGTTAATATCATCATGAAGCCCACCTTCGAGGGGGCGGAAGGCAACCTGGAACTGGGAACCACCGAACGTGGCGGCGGCTACAGTCAGCGCTATACGATCACTCTGGGTCACGGCAATCTGGAGACCGATCACTACAACGCCTATTTCAATTTCGAGTTTCAGGATGACGACCGCATCCGAACCACCCAGCGTGAGTTCCCCTACAATACGGCCGACCTCTCCTCGATCGGCGGCGCCAACAACATAGGTGGCCAGCCTGACCACTTCTCGGGCTCAACCTATGGAACCGTGACGCCGGCCAACCTGACCGGAGGCAGCATCCTGTCAGGCGTGGCCCTGGAAGGCGCGACGGCTCAGCTTCTGCGGCCCTGCGGAGGCTCGACCCTTCAGTCGGTCGATAGCAGCGGCAATCCCTATTGCGCCCAGAACTTCCTCAGCTATGGCGCTATCCAGCCCAAGGAGACACGCTATGGCGTCATGGGGCACTTCGTCGCCCAGCTCAGCCCCGAGACCCAGGCGTTCCTGACCCTCGGCTATTTCGTCAACAAGACCACCGTCGACCAGGCGCCGCAGCAGATCCAGGTATCGACGCCCAACAATCTCAACAACATCGCCCTTCCGGCGCTGCTCAGCGATGGAACCCTGAACCCCAACGACCCGTTCGCGGCGCGGGGCCAGGCGGCGCTGATCAACTACGCCTTCGGCGACATTCCCTCGCGGCTGACCGAAACCAACCACGTCTATCGCCTGACCGCGGGCCTCAAGGGAACGTTGATCGGATGGGACTACAGCCTGGCCACCAGCATCAATCATAGTGACCTGGGCACGCGGGATACCGGCTAT
>JANYFU010000148.1 GCA_025359665.1 Caulobacteraceae bacterium | reverse complement strand
CGTTCCTGGCCACCGCCGTGAAGTTGGCGGACGATCGTGGCGCGCGGACCAGCCAGCAGGGCGCCCACGCCCTGGGGTCCGCCGATCTTGTGCGCCGAAAGGCTGAGGGTGTCGGCGCCAGGCGCCTCGATGTCGATGGCGATCTTGCCGGCCGCCTGGACGGCGTCGACGTGCAGCCAGCCACCGGCCGCGCGGACCATGGCCGAGGCCTTGGCGACCGGCTGGATGACGCCGGTTTCGTTGTTGGCCAGCATCAGGCAAACCAGCGGCCTGCCATCCCCGGCCGACAGTTCGCGTTCCAGCCAGGCCAAGTCGGCGGCGCCGTCGCCGTCCACCGGCCAGATCGCCACCGGCACGCCTCCGGCCAGGGCGGTCTCGCGAACGGTGTCATGTTCGACCGCGCCGATGATCACGCGAGTGAAGCCAGCCGCGCGGGCGCTGTTCAGCGCCAAGGCGTTGGCCTCGGCTCCGCCGCTGAGGAAGGTGACCGCCGCCGGCGCGGCGCCCGCCAGGGCGGCGACCTCGGCGCGCGCCGTTTCCACCATGGCGCGAGCCGCGCGGCCGGAAGCGTGGGCCGAGGACGGATTGCCCGTCAGATCCAGCGCACGCAACATCGCGGCAACGGCCTCCGGCCTCACCTTGGCGGTGGCGTTGTAGTCCAGATAGACGGCGTTGGTCTCGGCGGTCATTGCAGCGGCGCCTGTTCGGGGCGCAGCCGCCCGGCCAGCACGTCGGCCAGGGAAATCCCCTCCAGATAGGTCTGGATCTGCTTGCCGGTCTCCACCCACAGATCATGGGTCAGGCAGCGCGCGCCACCGCTCATGCAGCCGGGGCCGTCGCCGACGCAACGCGTGGCGCGCAGGGGCTCGTCGACCGCGGTGACCACCTGGGCCACCGACAGCTGTTCGGCCGGACGGGCCAGGCGATAGCCGCCGCCCGGACCGCGCACCGAACGCACCAGGCCCTCGCGCCGCAGGCGGGCGAACAGCTGCTCGAGATAGGGGCGGGAAATCTGCTGGCGTTCGGCGATGGTGGCGAGAGTCAGGGCGCGACCGGTCGTCGGCCCCACGCGCTCGGTGGAGGCCAGTTCGGTCATGGCCATGACCGCGTATCGTCCCTTGGTGCTCAGCTGCATGATATGGCCCGATAGCCTTGAAGACGCGTGTCGCAATTTTCTCGCAATTTGGGGCCGGTTGTTGATATGAACCGCCCCCTCGCGGGAAGCCGGACCCACCTGGGCCAAGGCGCTCCATATATGAAGACCAACCTGGGCGGTCAAGTATTTGACCACACCCGCCCCACCGTCAGGACCGCTGATGCCCGATATCATTCTGCCCGGCAGCGCCGGCCGCATCGAAGCCCGCTATTCCCCCCGCAAGGACGACACCGCCCCGATCGCCCTGATCCTGCATCCCCATCCCCGGGCGGGCGGCACTATGAACCACCCTGTGTCGGTGCAGTTGTTCCACCTGTTCATGAAGCGCGGTTTCAGCGTGCTGCGGTTCAACAGCCGCGGCGTCGGCCGCAGCCAGGGCGAGTTCGACGGCGGCATCGGCGAGTTGGCCGATGCGGCCACGGCGCTGGACTGGCTGCAGTCGACCCACCCGGCCGCCTCGCAATGCTGGGTGGCGGGGTTCGACTTCGGGGCCTGGGTGGGGATGCAGCTGCTGATGCGCCGGCCCGAGACCGACGGCTTCATCTCGGTCTCGCCGCCGACCAACATGTACGACTTCAGCTTCCTGGCCCCCTGCCCGGCCTCGGGCCTGTTCCTGCACGGATCGGCCGACACCGTGGTGCCCCACGCCGACGTCGACAAGGTGGTGGCCAAGCTGCGTACCCAGAAAGGCATCGTCATCGACAGCGAACTGGTCGAAGGCGGCGGACACTTCTGGACCGAGAACCTGTTCGAGGTGGAGACCCGGGTGGGGGCCTATCTGGACAAGCGGATCGCGGCGGAGCCGATCTAGCGTTGGGCCGGACTTGGCGATTTGCGGCGTGAAATGGCGGTCATTTGGCGTAAAATGGCGGTCGATTGGCATTTGGCGGGCGGGAAATGGCGGTGTTTGGCCGAGATTTGGCGGTGGGATGGCGAGTTTTGGCGGGACTGGCTTTGGTTAGAGTGTTGGAATAAAAGACATTTTGTTTTTTGGCGGAAAATTCAGTTGAAAAGCCCTTCGGAGGTGAAACCACCCCAATTTGTGGCTGCAGTATGCAACTATCGGGGCCAAAAGTCAATGGCGATGTCGCCGCCGAACGGCGCGCCGCTCAATCTTGATCCCGGGCGCAACGGAAGCCGAAATCGTGGCTCGGCAGGTCTTCATAGAAGTCGTACCGGCGCGCCGACCGGCAGTCTGCGGCGGGGTCCTTCCATGAACCGCCACGCAGGACACGCCTAGATTGCCTGTCCATCCGGACAGTTCCATCGTCCGGCCCGCCTTTTTCGCTCGGATGATAAACGTCTTCGCACAACTCCCAGACATTGCCGTGCATCTCGTGCAGCCCCCAAGCATTCGGCGGGAAGGTCGCCACATTGACAGTCTGTGGACGCTGAACTCCTTCGCCGCCATCAGGAAGCGGATAGTTTTCCTCATAGTTGGCCTGGGTCGGGTCGATCAGATCACCGAGATTGAACGCGGTCGTGGTCCCGGCTCGGCAGGCGTATTCCCATTGAACTTCCGATGGCAACTTGAGGTCGAGACCAGGCACAAACAGATTTATCAGGACGATGAATCGCTCAGCCTCGGACCAGGAAACGCGGTCTACGGGCCGCAGGTCTCCTTTGAAGCGGCTAGGATTGTCGCCCATGACCGATTTCCATAAAGCCTGGGTGCAGGCGGTGTCGAATAGCCAGAAGCCTTTCGAGATGGTGACCATATGTTGCGAACCTTCGTCGTCGTCGCGACCTCGCTCCGTGACCGGTGACCCCATCTTGAAACGTCCTGGCCGAATCCATCGCATCCGTTGCGTGACTTCACCGACGGTGAACCCCGCGAACACGCCATAGGTGTCCTCGCCCCACTCACTGGCCCACGTTGGCGTGGAGCCGGTGGAGAGAGGTTGCGGGGCGAATTGGGTGGGAGCGTTCACCGGCGGCCGCCCCAAGCAAGTAGCGGGCGGGACGCCCGCGGTCCAACGGTGGCGCCGCGGAGCGCGGGCGTCCTCGGTCGCAATGGGTGATGAAGGTCGCTTGCGATCGGGGGGCTCCGCCCCTCCCCCGATTCGCCAGCGGCCTTCCCCGCTCCGCTCACGCCTGAACTCGGGCGCAACGGAAGCCGAGCCTGTCGCCGCGGCCGGCCGGAACGAGGCCGATCCGGGCCGCCGACCGACAGCTCCTGGCGGGGCCGATCCACGACCCGCCGCGCAGGACACGCCCGGCGCCGCCTTCGCCGTGATCCAGCCAGGGTGAACCGTCGATAGGCGCACCTTCATAGTTCGGGTGGGAGTGGTCGGCACACCATTCCCACAGATTTCCGTGCATTTCGTGGAGGCCCCAAGGATTGGCCGGCAGCGTTCCGACGGAAACGGGGCGGTCCTTGAACTCGACCTCTTCACCCTCCTTGTGCGGGCGGCCAACACTGAAATTTACGTCCCTGAGCGTGATGTCGAGGCCAAGGCTGAATGGCGTGGTTGTACCCGCGCGGCAGGCGTATTCCCACTGGGTCTCACTGGGCAAAATCAGACCGAGGCCAGGATTTGCGGCGTTGATTCTTTGGATGAAAGCGTTGCAGTCATTCCAACTGACACTGTCCACGGGCAGGCCCGGCTCGGCGCCGAACCGGCTTGGGTTCTCTCCCATGACCGCTTGCCAGAGCTGTTGAGTGCAGGCGGTGTCGAAGAGCCAGAAACCGGTGGATAGGGTGACGAGGTGCTGGGGTCCCTCGTCCGGCCATCGCCCCGGCTCATCCTCCGGCGATCCCATCATGAACCGCCCCGGCGGAATCCAGCGCATGCGTTGCTTGATGGGCGGCCAGGCTTTGGCGTCGAGCTGGAACTCGGTCCACAGGCCGAAGCGGTCGCGGCCCATGGCCGAGGCCCAGGGCGGCCGGGTCATCAGGCCGAAGGTCAGGTGTTCGCAGTCGCTGCGGATCACGAACGGCGATCCCGGCGGCAGGGACGCGCGGGCCTCCGGCCCGCCGGCGATCAGGCGCCTCGCTCCGGCTCCGCCGGAGAGGGACGCCGCGATCCGCCGCTCCGCCGGGCGGATTCGCCGCGACCCTCCCGGCTCCGCACCCGCCTGAACTCGGGCGCAACGGAAGCCGAAATAGTCGTCGCGGCCGTCCGGATCGAGGACGCTCCGGGCCGCCGACCGACAGAGCCTGGCGGGGTCGATCCACGACCCGCCGCGCAGGACACGCCCGGGGCCGTCCGGGTCCAGCCAGGCCGAACCATCGGCCGGCGAGCCGCTGTAGTCGCCATGCCAGTGATCTTCGCACCATTCCCATACGTTGCCGATCATATCGTAGAGGCCCCAGGCGTTGGGCGCCTTGCGCGCCACCGGGTGCGAGCCCGCGGGGCTTTGGGAGTATTGTTTCTCCTCCCAGATCTTATTGTCGTAGCCGTTGGCCAATTCGAAATCGACGCC
>JANYFU010000126.1 GCA_025359665.1 Caulobacteraceae bacterium | reverse complement strand
CTACGCCAGCCCCTATACGCCGGGCTCGGCCTATGTGCTGCTGCACCACGTGTTCGGCGAGGTGAACGGGGTCAAGGGCGCCTGGGGCCACGCCATCGGCGGCATGGGTTCGATCACCCAGGCGATGGCCAGGGCCTGCCTTGAGGCGGGGGTCGAGATCTCGACCGACTCGCCGGTCCGCGAGATCGCCATCCACGCCGGCAAGGCGAGCGGCGTGGTGCTGGACGACGGAAGCGACCTTTCGGCCCGCGCGGTGGTCTCGAACCTCAACCCAAAGCTGCTGTTCGGAACCCTGGTGGCGCCCGAACACCTGGACCAGCCGTTCAAGGACCGGATGGCCAGCTGGCGCTGCGCGTCGGGCACCTTCCGGATGAACGTGGCTCTTTCCGAACTGCCCAGCTTCACCTGCCTGCCCAGCCAGGGCCGGGCCGAGCAGCATGGCGCCAGCATCGTCATCGCCCCGTCGCTGGCCTATCTCGACCAGGCCTATATGGACGCGCGGATGCACGGCTGGGCGAGGGCGCCATCGATCGAGATGCATATCCCAAGCGTGCTCGACGACTCCCTGGCGCCCGCCGGCCAGCATGTGGCCAGCCTGTTCTGCCAGCAGTTCGCCCCGACCCTGGCGGAGGGAACCCCGGGTGGCGCGAGCTGGGACGATCACCGCGAGGCGGTGGCCGACCTGATCATCGACACCGTCACGGCCTATGCGCCGAATTTCAAGTGCACGGTGCTGGGGCGGATGATCCTCTCGCCGCTCGATCTGGAGCGGAAGCTCGCCCTGACCGGCGGCGATATCTTCCACGGCTCCCTGACCCTGGACCAGCTCTACAGCGCTCGCCCGATGTTGGGGTATGGCGACTATCGGGCGCCGGTGCGGGGTCTCTTCATGTGCGGCTCGGGAACCCATCCGGGCGGCGGGGTCACGGGAGCGCCCGGCCACAACGCGGCCCACGAGATCATCCGCGACCTGAAGTCGCGGGGGGCGAAACACCTGCGGGCGAGGGCCTGACCACTGCCTGGTCACCGTAAATCAACCGTTAAATACGGTATGCGGACAGTAATAATTTGCGTATTGAAGGGATTCCGGTGGGCGACCCTGGGGAGATCCCGGGGAGGCGCCTGGGCGTTCCCGGGCGTTCAATGGGCGATTCAGGGGCGCTTTGTGGGAGTCGGCGGGGAGGTCGGGGGGCGCTCCCGGACCGCTCGTGCGAGGAAGCCAACCCTGGCGATGGAATTTTAAACGTTTGACATTATTGTGTATTGTAACATTCATGACTTACACTGGGCACCGCCGCACGTTGGGTCGACAGCTCCCAAGCGGCAGCCGCGCGGGAGGTGTTCAGGGGGCAGGACGCTGGTCAAGGCGATGCCGGGTTCACAATGTGAAAGACCGCTCAATAATTTCATTATGCAATATTTTTCCGCCAACATCAAGCCCCTTGAGCGACGGCGGCGACCATGGCCTTGATCAGCGCGATTTTCCAGCGATCGTGTCTATGACCGCGCTTGCGGACTGCGATAGCGGTTCCCCCCGCGCGGATGTTGGACCGTGATCGCGCATTGCGCAGCCCGTTCCGCCGCCATTGCGGAAAATCTTGATAGCGTGGCCTCATCAAGACCCGGGCGCATCACCTCGCCGGCAACGTCGCGCGCTCTTGAGATGACGGCCTGGCTGATCTCGGAAACCCGTCTTCGGATCAGCGGCAAGCCCACACCGGCGTCGGCTCCGAACGCCGACCACCCCTCGGGGTCCATTTCGCCAAGCGTCGCCCGTTTCCCGATCCGCATGGCGAGCTTCGGAGAGAGTTCGGGATAGGCGACAGTCGCCAGAAGATCGTAGAGCGGCGCCAGACGCGGGCCATCGCGGTCGTAGAGGATCGAGAAGTTCTTGCCATGCGCGTCGGCGTTTCCGACGATCAGATTGAAGATCACGGCATCGAGCAGCTTCAGCACATCGACCGCTGGCCTGGCGGCGACCCGGCGGAGAAGCGCGAAGCCATCCTTGAACGTCGGGCCGCCCTCGCTGGCGTATTTGGTCTCCGCCGGCACGCCGAGCGCCTGGCAGAAGTCCTCCTGATGAATGCGGCGGACCACGCCATCTTCGCCGCGGAAGCGGTCATAGCGCTCGACGAGCAGAAAGGTTCGATCCCGCACAACCCGTGGCTGTACGGCGGCCACGTCGAGGCCGACGGCGGCGGCAAGACGCATCACCAAGGCCTCGTTCTCGGTTGTGCCGGAAAGCCGGGCGATCGGCGACTTGAGAATATGTGTCGTGGGCTGACCGGGCGCGGGCAAGGCCACCGCGCCGTCGACCAGAACCACCGGGACTTTTGATTGTGCGCCAGCCAGCGACAGTCGCAGTCCCTCCTCGCCGGCGAGCAGGGGCCGGACGGGCAACGCGTCAAGCACGCGAACGAGGGCCCCTTCATCGAGCGGGATCGGGCGCTGATCTGGATTGGGCGTGGCTGGCCGTTCGCCGGGCGGTAAAAGTTGAAGCGCCCCCGCCACATCCCCGCCAAGACGGTCGAGAAGCGCGAAATCATTGCCGCGTGAAACGCCGAGCGCCTGAGCGGCGGCATCGCGCTGGCTCTCCTCCGGCAGAAGGCCGCCAAAGAACGGGCGGCACTCCCGGCGGCTAAAGGGGTCGGCCCGCTTCGGCAACGACGCCGAAAGGGGTGGAGCGTCGTCATTCCCAAGCCATTCGGGCGAATAGGCGAAGCCGAGTTCGCCATGCTGGTCTTGCGTAAGTTGACCGACAAGCCGCGCATCCCACCAGACATCAAGGACGCGCATCGTCATGGCTTGCGCCCGTCTTTCGGTTCGGGCGCCGGCGTGATGTGGAACGAACAGCCCAGGGCGCTCAAGACTTGAAGCGTCTTGCCGATTTGCGCTGTCGGCTTGCCCGCCTCCAGATCGACGACGAAGCGTAAGCCCACGCCGGCCGCGCCCGCTAGCTCGTCCTGCCGCAGGCCCGCGGCCTTGCGGGTTTTTCGGACGATGTCACCGATCTCGGCGGGTGTCAGGGTTCGCTTTGACATGATATTTACCGAGCGGGAAAATAACTTGGATTTCTGAAGACTGTCTATCTAATTTCCCGATCGGGAAATTTCACGTCAGAAACCCACTGAGAGGATTAAAATATTCCCGATCGGGAATATCTTCGAAGCCGACGTGGCCGATGGGAATAGGCGTGCCGTCGAACAGGACTGGCTTCGACGCCTCTCGAAGGTGATCCGGGTTTCAATACGCGCGCAGCGGTGGCTATGTCCTGCGGCGCAACGTGATTTGGGGGCCGGCAATGTCGAGGTTCATGATCGCCATGGCGATCGGCGCCCTGCTGGCCGCGCCGGCCGTCGCGCAGGAGGAGCATCACAATCACCCCGCGCCCCAGCAGCTGGGCGTGGTCCATTTCGCCAACAGCTGCGCGCCGGCGGTGGGCGCCGCCTTCGACCGGGCGGTCGCCCTGCTGCATTCCTTCGCCTATGACGTGGCCGACCAGGGCTTTGCCGACGTCGCCGCGCAAGACCCGACTTGCGCCATCGCCCATTGGGGCCGCGCCATGACCGACTATCACCAGCTTTGGGACCCGCCGGCCGGGGCCGGCCTGGCCATCGGATCGGCGGAGATTGGAACGGCCGCCGCCCTGCCCGCCGGAACACCGCGCGAGCGGGCCTTCATCGCCGCGCTCGGCGTCTACTACGCCGATGCGGATCGCGCCGCGCCCGCCGCGCGCGCTCTGCGCTATTCCGACGCCATGGCGGTGGTCGCGCGGGACAATCCCGGCGACGACGAGGCCCAGGTGTTCTACGCCCTGTCGCTGGTGGCCTCGGCTTCGCCGGCCGACCGCACGCATGAGCGGCAGAAGCAGGCGGCGGAAATCCTGGAGCCGGTCTGGAAGCGACAACCCCAGCATCCCGGCGTGCCGCACTATCTGATCCACGCCTATGACAGCGCCGAACTGGCCCAGCGCGGCCTGCCCGCGGCGCGCGCCTACGCCGGGATCGCGCCCGCGGCGCCGCACGCGCTGCACATGCCGTCGCACATCTTCACGCGCCTGGGCCTGTGGGACGACTCGATCGCCTCGAACCTCGCCGCCCGCGCCGCCGCCCATGCCCAGGGCGATGTCGGCGAAGAGCTGCACGCCATGGACTACCTGACCTATGCCTATCTGCAGCTTGGCCGCGCCGCCGACGCGGCGGGGGTGGTGGCGAGCCTGCGGGACATGGGCGCCCTGGCGGCGGGCGGTTTCAAGATCGGCTATGCCGGCAACGCCATGCCGGTGCGGCTGGCTGTCGAGAGCCACGACTGGGCGGCCGCGGCGAGCCTGTCGGTCTTGCCCGGATCGCCTCCCCAGGTCGCCTCGATGGTCTGGTGGGCGCGCGCCCTGGGCAGACTGCGGGGTGCGTCGCCCGGCGGCGCCGATGGCGACATCGCCCAGTTGGAGGCCTGCCGCGACGCCTTACGGACGGCGGGCGATGCCTATTGGGCAGCGCAGGCCGACGCCTTGCTGAAGTCCGCCCAGGGCTGGCGAGCGGCCGGGTCGGGCGACTCCGGCCTTGCCGTCACCACCATGACCGCGGCGGCGGACGAGGAAGACGCGCTGGAAAAACTGCCGCTGACGCCCGGACCGGTCGTGCCGGCGCGCGAACAATTGGGTGAGCTGTTCCTGAAGCTGGACAGGCCGACGGAAGCGCTCGGCGCCTTCAACGCGGCGCTGGCTCAGTCGCCGGGTCGGCGGGGGGCACTGCAA
>JANYFU010000100.1 GCA_025359665.1 Caulobacteraceae bacterium | reverse complement strand
CTGCGCCGCCCCTCCCCGGCCGAGACGATAGGCGGCGCGCTGGTGCTCGACCCGGAGGCCGCGCCACTCCGAGGCAAGGCGGCGGGACGCGTGGCGGTACTGGAAACCGCTCTCGCGGGCGATCTGGCTGGGATCGCCGCCGGTTTGGCGCAGAGAGACGGGGACATTGTGGACGTGGCCGAGCTCGCGCGGCTTGCGCGGTTGACGCAAGCGGAGACGCGCCGGCGGATCGACCACGATTTCGAGGCCGTCGACGGCGCGCGCCTGGCGCCGAGGGCGGCGGCGGACGCGGCCCGGCGGGCCTATCTCGATGTTCTGGCCAACGCCCACCGTGAGGCGCCGGCCAGGGCCACGGCGCCAGTTGGTGCGATCCGCGGCGCGCTGGCCGGCACGGTCTCGAGGGATCTGGCCGCCCACGCCGAGAGGGGCCTGGCGGCGAACGGTGAAATTCGCCTGGACGGCGGCCGGGTGGCGTTGCCGGGCCATGATCCGTTCGCGGCCTTATCATCCGAAGCGCTCGAACGCCTTGACCTGATCGAAACGGCGCTCAAGGCGGGAGGCCTGACACCGCCGGAGGCCAGGGTCCTGTCGGGCGGGGACACAGAGGGCCAGGCGCTGTTGGACCTGCTGACCGAGTCGGGCCGCGCGGTGTCTCTGCGCAATGTCGCCCTCAGGCAGACTCTGGTCTTCCATCCGGAAAGCCTCGACCTGGGCTTCCAGGCCCTGCGCGCCGCGTTCCCACCCCCGGCCGAGTTCACCACCGGCGAAGCCCGGGCGGCGCTCGGCGTGACCCGCAAATTCATCGTGCCCATCCTGGAATATTTCGATACGCGCGGTCTGACCACGCGCCAGGGCGATCTGCGTCAGGTGATTGTTTCGCCGCCTCTCATTCCATCCTAGGGTTTGGAACGGATGGAGGTGACTGGAGTCTGGTGGCTTCCCTGGTCTTCAAAACCAGTGACACGTCCAAAAGGCGTGTGGTGGGTTCGATTCCCATCCACCTCCGCCATCCGGCTGGATTGGATCGATATAAGAATACGAAGGTGAGGACAGGCCCATGACCACGACCCCGTCAGGATTCGAACTAACTGACATGACGGGCGGCGAACGCCGATTTCCGACCGGCCGGCCCAGCCTGATCTGTTTCCTGAAAGAGGACTGCCACACCTGCGATCTGGTCGGGCCGGTGCTGGAAACCTTCCACCGGGCCTGGGGCGACCGGGCCGACATCTGGGTGCTTGGACAATCGGGCTCCGGCAACGCGGTGATGCGGGATCGCCACGGCCTGACCCTGCCACTGCTCGACGAGACGGCCTGCAAGACCTCGTTCGCCTGGGACTTCGAAATCGTCCCGGCCGTGTTCTGGACCGACGCCGAGGGCGCCCTGAAGTCGGGCCTCGAGGGGTTCGTGCGCGAGGAATGGGAGACCCTGGCCCGGGACATCGCGACGGACCTGGACGCACCGGCGGCGCCTGTCGACTGGGACAGCCTGCCCACCTGGCGCCCCGGCTGCGGCTCGAAACACCTCGACCCGGAGATTAACGACCGGCTGCGCGCGGAAGCCGACAACAGTCCGATCCGGGCCCGCCGGATCGAGATCGCCAGCGCCGACGACATCGCGGAATTCATGTTCGACCAGGGCTTCAGCGACGGCCTGCCGCTGGTGCCGCCGACCCCGGAGCGGGTGCTGCGCATGCTGGCCGGAACCGAACGCGGAACCCAGGACGTGGTGGCGGTGGCGCCGCCCAACATGGCCCCGGTGACCATCGAGAAGATCGCCATCAACGCCGTCATGGCCGGCTGCCGCCCTGAATATCTGCCGGTGGTGATCGCGGCGCTCGAAGCGGTGTGCACCGATGAGTTCAACATGCACGGCGTCACCGCCACCACCATGGGCGCTTCGCCGGTGCTGGTGGTCAACGGTCCGATCCGGGCGCGGATCGGCATGAACATGAAGCTCGCCGCCCTGGGCGCCGGCAACCGAGCCAACGCCACCATCGGCCGCGCCCTGCGGCTGATCATCCGCAATGTCGGCGGCGCCCGGCCGGGCGGGGTGGACCGCTCGACGCTGAGCACGCCGATGAAATTCACCATGTGCTTTCCCGAGTGGGAGGAGGGCTCGCCGTGGGAGCCCCTGCACGTCGAGCGAGGGTTCAAGCGCGAGGATTCGGTGGTCACCGCCTTTGGCATGACCAGCGGCCCGGTGCAGATCGTCGATCAGGAATCGCGAGGGCCCGACCAGATCGCCGGCTCGCTGGGCCTGGGGCTGGAGGGTGTATTTCTGTCGAAGATGCGCCGGATGCACACCGACGTGCTGCTAGTGGTCTGTCCCGAACACGTCCGGACGCTGACCAGCCAGGGCGACTATTCGAAGGCCCGGCTGCGCGACAGAATTCAGGCGGTCACCACCCGGCCGCTCAGGGACATGGTCGCCAATGAGATCTCGGGGGCGGGCATAACGCTCGAAGCCGCCGCGAGACTGACCGAGGCGCAGCTGGCGACCCCAGTCTCGAAGTTCGCCGGCCACGACAATATCCACATCGTCGTCGCCGGCTCCGAGGCCGGCAAGTTCTCGGCCGCGTTTCACGGCTGGGTGACCGGCGCGATGGGGTCGTTGCCGGTTTCCAGGAAAATCGAATGCTGATAGCGTCACGCCAAATGCCAGGAGGATGTCGATGACGATCATATTGGATCCGACCGATGAACGCGTTCCGGTGGAACGACAGATCACGGCGCGAACGGGAGACATCTCGGGCGTGATCGGCCTGCTCGATATCCGCAAACCCCGCGGCAACGTCCTGCTCGACGAGCTG
>JANYFU010000069.1 GCA_025359665.1 Caulobacteraceae bacterium | reverse complement strand
GCGCAGGCTTCCATGCCGACCAGACAGGCGGGAAACTTCGACAGAAACGCCACAAACCCCGCGCGGCGAACAGCCTTGCTCACGATCACCCGGCCCGACGCGTCGATCGCGTGAATTTGAAAGATGCTCTTGGCCAGATCGATGCCGACTGTGGCAATCTTCTCCATGGACGGTGCTCCTCTGATGATGCGTTCAAACGACTCTCATCATGGCACACCAAGGCCGACGTGAGCGCCGTCCACACCATCACCGGAATTCCCGTAATTCCCTTCGATCGCCCGGCCGTCCGCCTGACTAAGCATGTCGCCCTCGCGGGGCTTCAGGATTCGAACGTTGCCACGTCGTTCCACCCCGATGGCGCAAGGCGTCACCGCCACGGGATCGGGAACCTCCGCGCGGCCGACGCATTCAATCGCCCAGCGAAGACAAACAAACCGGAGTTGAAGACATGCTCGGCATTATCGCGGCTATTCTGGTGATCGGCTGGCTACTGGGATTTTTCGTATTCCACGTTTCGACCGCGCTGATCCACGTGGTGCTGGTGATCGCGGTGATCATGATCGTCCTGCATTTCGTCAGCGGAAGACGGGGTGGAATTTAGCGCCGTCAGAACACCACCACCGACCTGATGCTCTCACCCGCGTGCATCAGGTCGAAACCCTTGTTGATGTCCTCAAGGGGCAGAATGTGGGTGATCAGGGGGTCGATCTCGATCTTGCCCTCCATGTACCAATCGACGATTCTGGGCACGTCGGTGCGGCCCCGTGCGCCGCCGAAGGCCGTGCCTTTCCAGACCCGGCCGGTGACCAGCTGGAATGGGCGGGTGGAGATTTCCTGACCGGCCCCGGCGACGCCGATGATGATGCTCTCGCCCCAGCCGCGATGACAGCATTCCAGCGCCTGGCGCATGGTGTTCACATTGCCGATGCACTCGAACGAGAAGTCGGCGCCGCCGCCCGTCAGATCGACGACTGCCTGGACGACCTTGTCGCGCCCGACCTCGTCGGGATTGATGAAGTGCGTCATGCCGAACTTTCTGGCCATCTCCGCCCGGGCCGGGTTGAGGTCGATACCGATGATCTTGTCGGCGCCGGCCATGCGCGCGCCCTGCAGAACGTTGAGGCCGATGCCGCCTAGGCCGAACACCGCGACATTGGCGCCCGGCCACACCTTGGCCGTCCAGATCGCCGCGCCGACGCCGGTGGTGACGCCGCAGCCGATGTAGCAGATCTTGTCGAACGGGGCGTCCTCGCGAACCTTGGCCAGCGCGATCTCAGGCAGAACCGTGTGGTTGGCGAAGGTCGAGCAGCCCATGTAGTGATTGATCTTCTCGCCGTTCAGAGAGAAGCGGCTGGTCCCGTCGGGCATCAGGCCCTGGCCCTGGGTCGAGCGGATCGAAGTGCAGAGGTTGGTGCGCCGCGACAGGCACGACTTACATTGCCGACACTCGGGCGTGTAGAGCGGGATCACGTGGTCGCCAGGTTTCACACTGGTGACGCCGGCCCCTACCTCGAGAACCACGCCAGCGCCCTCGTGGCCGAGAATGGCTGGGAACAATCCCTCGGGGTCGCCGCCGGACCGGGTGAATTCGTCGGTATGGCAGATGCCGGTGGCCTTGATCTCGACCAGCACCTCGCCGGGACCGGGGCCTTCCAGATCGACCGTCTCAATGGTTAGCGGAGCGCCGGCCTTCCAGGCGACGGCGGCACGGGTCTGCATGTATCGATCTCCTCCAGCTTCAACCCCGGCGATTAGTCCGACCAGCGGGGCCAGGCAACCGGCCGCCGGGCTGTATGCGTTTTTGTCGTGGGCGGTTGGCTCGCTATTGGGTAAACGGGTCGGATGGTCATGAGGCTGGAGCGTTTGACGGCAGGCATGCCGATCGTCTGGGGCGGCGACCGGGTGAGCCTGGTTTGCGGCGAGCTGGCGGCGCGATTCGCGGCCGGCGACCGGCTGCTGGTTATGCAGGACACCGGCGATCTGCTGCATCTGCCTCGCGAGGCCCACGAGATCGCTACTTCGGCGGTTACGCTGGCTCGGAACGCCTTCGCGGCCATGGCTCGAGTCAGCGACGGACAGATCACCGATTTCTTCGAACGCTTCGCGGCCCGGCTCGAGGACGAGGCGACCTGGGCGCCTATTTTGGCCGCCAACGAGAGCGACGTGACGCGCGCCGCCACCCGAGGCCGGAGCACGACCCGGCTAGCCGCCTCGGAGCGGATGCGGCGCGACATGATCGACGGCCTGCGGGCCTGGCGAGACACTCCCGGCGGGCGGGAGCGGTCCATCGAGCGGGTCGAGCACGCCGGATGGACGGTGGAACAAGTGACGGCGCCGCTAGGCGTCGTGGGGTTCGTATTCGAGGGCCGGCCCAACGTATTCGCCGACGCGGCGGGTGTGCTGCGAGGCGGAAATACCGTGGTGTTCCGCATAGGCGCCGACGCGCTGGAAACCGCGCGGGCGTTGTCCAAATATGCGCTGGTCCCCGCCCTGCTCGCCGCTGGCTTGCCGGAGGGCGCGGCGGTGCTGGTGGAGAGCGCCGAGCACGCGGCGGGATGGGCGCTGTTCGCGGACAGCCGCCTTTCCCTGGCCGTGGCCCGAGGTTCCGGTCCAGCGGTGGCGCAGCTTGGCGGCGTGGCGCGACAGGCGGGTACGCCCGTCAGCCTGCATGGGACCGGCGGGGCCTGGCTGGCGGCCGACTTCAGCGCCGACGCGGGACGGTTCGGGGCGGCAGTGTTCAATTCACTGGATCGCAAGGTCTGTAACACCGTCAACGTCTGCTGCATCCATCGCGGGCGAGCCGCGGATCTGGTTCCCATCTTCCTGAACGCTTTGGAACGCGCCGGCGAGCGGCGGGGTCACGGGGTGAAGCTGTACGTGGTCGCGGGCGACGAAGCCTGTCTGCCCGACAGTTGGCGCGGCGCCAGGGCCCAGGTGCGGCGCGCCGATGGCGATCATGACGAGGCGCTAGTTGAAGTGCTGGCGGAGAGCGACCTTGGCCGCGAGTGGGAATGGGAAGAAACGCCCGAGGTTTCCCTCAAGATCGTCGACAACCTGGATCACGCGGCGGCGTTGTTCAACGCGTTCAGCCCACGCTTCATTGCGTGCGTGATCGCCGATGACCCGGCGGCGCGGGAGCGGTTTTTCGCCGGGGTCGACGCTGCATTCGTGGGCGACGGTTTCACACGCTGGGTCGATGGCCAATATGCGCTGAACCGGCCGGAACTGGGCCTTTCCAACTGGCAGGCGGGACGGCTGTTCGCCCGGGCCGGGGTGCTCAGCGGCGACGGCGTCTATACGGTGCGCACCCGCATGACTCAGATCGATCCGGATCTGTCGCGATGATCTAGCGGCGCGGCCAAATCCACCCTATCGAAGTGGCAATCAACAACTCCAGGGATCGAAGCATCATGGACGGAACGTCGGTAGCAGCGACCGCTTTCAACGCCGAGGCCTTGGCCAAGGCTCCCGAGGTGCTTGCCGGCGTGGTCGCCGGGGGCGACCTGTCGGGCGCGGTCACACTGATCTGGCGCAAGGGCGAGGTCGTCCAGCAAACCTGCCAGGGCAAGCGCGACCTGGCGACAGGTGCGCCTATGCAGCGCGACACCCTGTTCCGCATCGCCTCGATGACCAAGCCAATCACGTCGCTGGCGATCCTGATGCTGCTGGAAGAAGGCAAGCTCTATCTGGACGATCCGATCACCCGCTGGGCGCCAGAGTTCAAGGACATGGTGGTGCTGAACGACCCAACTGGTCCTCTGGACAACGTCTCGCCCGCCGCGCGCGATATCACCATCGATGATCTGCTGACCCATCGCGCCGGCCTGGCCTATGGCTTCACCTCGGTCGGGCCGATCGCCCACGCCCACCAGAAGGCTCTGGGCGATGTGCTGAACAGCGGCATGACGCCCGACGCCTGGATGGCGGCCCTGGGCGGCCTGCCGCTATCGTTCCAGCCGGGCGAGCGGTTCCACTACAGCCACGCCACCGACGTGCTGGGTTTCCTGGTCGGGCGGATTTCGGGAATGGATTTCCGCCAGTTCCTGTTCGAGCGGATCTTCCAGCCGCTGGGTATGGTCGACACCGATTTCTACATCCCGCCGGAAAAGCGCGACCGGGCCTCGGTGGTGTATCGCCAGGACGACGCCACCGGGGTTCTGAGTCCGGTCGAGTTCCGCGGTCATGACACGCCACCTGTCTATTGTGGCGGTGGCGGCGGGCTGATCTCCACTGCCGACGACTATCTGAAGTTCGCCCGCATGCTGCTGAACCGCGGCGAAGTCGATGGGGTGCGGCTGCTGAAGGCCGAGACCGTCGATCTGATGCGGACCAACCGCCTGACCGACGCCCAGCGCGAGATCACGTTCATGGGCATGCCGTTCTGGATGGGCCAGGGCTTCGGCCTCGGTCTGTCGGTGATCACCGACGCCGAGAAACAGGCCTGGATGGGGGCGGGCTCGGAAGGCTCATTCGGCTGGCCGGGCGCGTTCGGCACCTGGTGGCAAGCCGACCCGGTGGAAGACATGGTGATGATCTACCTGATCCAGAACTCCATGGAGCTGGGTCCCGAAGCCATAGCCAACATGGGCCAGACCCAACGTATGGGCGCCCGTATCGCCCTGCCGATGTGGCAAAAGGCCGTCTACGCGGCGCTGGGGAAGTAAGGTGGAGGTTCGCGCCGGGGCGTTTCCAGGGTCAGGAGGCTCGGCGTCGATTGAGGCCAATAGATCCTGATCAGGCCATAGCCGATACCCGACAGCCCCGTCATCAACCCCGGCACGGGCCGATCCGGCGCGATCCCGCAACGCCAACCACCTTGTCGCGCCCGCCAGACCACGGCGGAAGCCCGACGTCTGGCTAGCGCACCAAGATCCTCGCCTGGGCCTAGGTCTGGCAAGGGCTGGAGCAACTCAAGATTGCCGAGCTCGCCGTGGCATAAGCAATCGCTTGACGCCAACGGCCCCGCGATCACGCTGCGCAAGGCTCGCGACACCTCGGTCAACTCGGATGCGCCGATCAGATGACCCGGCAGGGTCGCTCGGGACAATCCAATGCCGGGCGCGCCGTGGCACCAGGCCTGGGAGTAGCGATCTCCGTTTTCGGCTTTTGCGATATCGCGCAGATCAGGCCAGCCGCCCTGGTCCTCTGAATAGACCGACCGCTCGTAGGCAAAAGCGCCGCGGCCAGCCTCGATCAGATCCTCGCGTCCCGCCAGGTCGCCCACCCGAAGCAGAGCCCATCCAATCCCCGCGGCGCCGTGGGAGAAGCCGGTGAGCGGCGCGCGGCTACGCCGGCTCGGCCACCCCCAGCCCTGCCCACAATCTACGCGGCTGCCTACCAGATGTTCGGCGCGAACGACCGCCGCCCTTAGCAAAGCGGGGGAACCGGTAAGACCATGGGCCGCCAGGAGAACGCCACACACGCCGGCCGACCCGCCGACGATGTCGTAAATCCGATCCTTCGACGCTTCCGTCGCCAAGTCCAGAAGCGCCGTCTCGGTACGCTCGATCCAGGACTGGCGACCAAGCGCTGCGGCCATCTGCAGGACACCGAAGGCGGCGCCGCACCGGCCGACAAATCCGCCGCCCACGAAGGCCCCGGCGCGTTCCATCAACGCCAAGGCGCCTTGTCCACAGAGCTCGGCGGCGTCGAGAAACCGCTCCTCGCCGAGGCGGCGGCCGGCGTGGGCGAGAAAAACACCGATCCCCGCGGCGCCTTCGTAGAATTCCGCCCCGAGTACGCAGACCCGGCACCGGCCATAGTCCACCTCCGATAGGCCGATCCAATCAATGCCACCGGGCTCGATCGTCGCATCGTCCAGCACCGCCTCGCCCAGGCCCCTCACCTCCCGCAGGATTTCGGTGGCGGGGAGTTCGTCGAATTGACGGGCGTCGACAGGCGCTCGACGTGGGGACGCCGTGACGAGGGTGGCCATCGAGAGACGAAGGATGTGGACCTGGTCCCGCAGCCGTGCCTCCGTGAGGTTGTGCAGCCGGCGTGTAACCTCGTCTCCCGCCGGCTCCCGAAGGTAGCCGGCCAGAGCCTGATCGTTCTCATCATAGACGATGTCGGTATCGCCGCGAGTGGTGAACTTGGGAACGTCACCACCGAACAGGGCGGCCAATTCGGATTTCACCAGAGGGGCGAGGGCAGGCTGATCGCGCACCCGGATCGCCAGTATGGCGAAGATCAATTCGCGGTGGGTCGCACGGGTGAGGAAATCTGGATGGGTCGCCCGGCGCGAAAGCGCCACATAGGCTGCGGTGGCCAGCGCCACGTGCCTCACTTCAGCGCGTAGCAAATCCCGCAACGGGCCCGAATCGCCCTCAAGCCAGGCGGCCTCGCGCGCGAGCAGTCTGAACCCCCGCTCAAAACCCTCAACAATCTCATCCGCATAGGCGGCGGGGTCGATTGATCCGCTATCCGCCAAAGGACGGTTCTGGCTCGGGGCGACACTGATCAACTCTCGAACCACGCGCACGACGCCGCCCTCGGCGTGCAGCACGTCGACGCGATCCTTGTAGGTCTGACCATCCAGGGCCGCGATGCCGCTGATTTCCGGGCTGGGCGTGTCGGGATCGCCATCGTGCCAGCCAGGCAACAAACCGCAGGCGAACACCGACTCATGTAACCGCCGCCACGCCAGGGACTGCGTCGTGGGCGCGCGTGGCGCGCCATCGGCGTGGACGAGCGTCTCAAGATCGACCAGCATTGGCTCGGAGCCGCTGGCGACGACATTCTCCGCGTGGAAGTCGGTCGCCTTGGTCAAATAAAGGATCGATAAATGCGCGCCCATGCGCAGATAGAAATCCCGAATGGCCTCCTGGTCGGTCATAGCCTCCGGCCGGACATATTCGACCCAGCCGTAGCCATCACGGGCGACAACACACAATTGCCTCAGCCGCGGCTCAAGACCCGCCACGTTCAACCTACCGAGAAGCGCATAGTAGGCGACATCGATGTCAATGGAGCGAGGCTTGTAGACCAGACGCGCGCCATCGGCGAACTTCAGGATCGCCACCCGCTGCCCGCCCTCGTGGGGATCAGAGAATCCGACGACCACCTCGCTGAGCCTTTGCGGCGGTCGTTTGAACAAGACGGCCCCAATCGCCGAGCTGTCGCAATCGAACCGGGTCAGCAAGACCTCGCAATTCTCCCGCCAACGACAACAAGTCGTCGCCAATATTCGCGCCAGGGCTGGATAGCGCAGGTATAGGCGCCGCAGAAACGCGCTGCCACTCGTCACGCGCCCGGCGAAAATCTCCACGGTGTCCTCGCCCAAGCTTCCAAGGTCCCTTCCGAGCGCGGCGATGTTGGCCTCAAGGACGAAGGTCTTGTAGGCGATTGTGAAGAGTTGCTCGGAGAGCTGACGCATCAGGCCGTTGGCCAGGACCTCCCATTGATGGTCCCACCGTCCTCGCCAAAGATCGACCCACGCCTTGGCCCAGTTCAGCAGCGGATAGAGCGGCGCCCGCAGGCCCTGTGCTCCGACCACCTTGGGGTCCGCGCCGGCCAGAAAGGGTCCGGAAAGGCACCTGGCCAGCAATCGCGCCCAGTCACTGTCCGGAACACCGGTCGTGTCGACCGTCGCGGCACAGAGCGCCATAAGTAAGGTCGCCCTGTCGAGGCCGGTAAGCGCGAGGTATTCATCAAGAACGATCTCGTTCTCGATGGAGAAGAAGCGTTCGAGATCGCTTTCGGCGCGTTTAAGCCGACCCGCATCCGCGTGCACCGGCAGGCCGGCGCCGTGAAGCTCTTCGAAGGTCAGGGCACGGCAGAGGAAACCGCGTGGCAGGCGAAGCGCCTTCGTCAGCAACCCGACGCCAGGGTGCATCCATCAGCGTTGGTGTTGGTGTTGCAGGAAGTGCCAAAGCTGCCGCAGGGATCCGTGCACACCACCGATGAACAGCCCGGCGTCGTGCACCCGCCACCGAAGGTGATCTCCAACCCGCCGGCCTGCAGACCCCCTAGCCTGGCGCTCCAGTCGGCGTCGTCCTCGCCGACATCACCCGCGGGATGAGAGGGAATCTCGGCGAGCAAAGAGGCCGGGAGCGTCCCACGAAAGGCCGGATCCCGCCAAGCGCGGGCAACGACATGCTGATCCATCTTTCTCTCGCCTTTAAAAAGATCCCAACCTTAGAAGTCGTCGAGATATTTGCAACTCCAAGATTTCCAGCGGCCCAATTCAGCTATCCAGGAAGCTCCTTAGCTTCCGGCTGCGGCTGGGGTGTTTGAGCTTGCGCAGCGCCTTGGCTTCGATCTGGCGGATGCGTTCGCGGGTGACGCTGAACTGCTGGCCGACTTCCTCGAGCGTGTGGTCGGTGTTCATACCGATGCCGAAGCGCATGCGCAGAACCCGCTCTTCCCGCGGGGTGAGCGACGCCAGCACGCGCGTCGTGGTTTCGCGCAGGTTGCTCTGGATCGCCGCGTCGATCGGCAGGATGGCGTTCTTGTCCTCGATGAAGTCGCCCAGGTGGCTGTCTTCCTCGTCGCCGATCGGGGTTTCGAGGCTGATCGGCTCCTTGGCGATCTTCAGCACCTTGCGGACTTTTTCCAGCGGCATGGCCAGCTTTTCCGCCAGCTCTTCCGGGGTCGGTTCGCGGCCGATCTCATGCAGCATCTGGCGGCTGGTGCGGACGATCTTGTTGATCGTCTCGATCATGTGCACCGGGATGCGGATGGTGCGGGCCTGGTCGGCGATCGAGCGGGTGATCGCCTGACGGATCCACCAGGTGGCGTAGGTGGAGAACTTGTAGCCGCGGCGGTATTCGAACTTATCGACAGCCTTCATCAGGCCGATGTTGCCTTCCTGGATGAGATCAAGAAATTGCAGGCCACGGTTAGTGTATTTCTTGGCGATCGAGATGACCAGACGCAGGTTGGCCTCGACCATTTCTTTCTTGGCCTGACGCGCCTCGCGCTCACCCTTCTGGACGGTGTGGACGATGCGGCGATAGTCGTCGATCGGTACGCCCGATTCCATGGCCAGGGCGGCGATTTCGCGACGGATATCGGCGACCTGGTTGGCGTCGTTCTCGACGAACTTCTTCCAGCGCACGCCCAGGGCGGCGACCTTGTCGCTCCAGTTCGGATCCATTTCGGAGCCGAAATAGGCCTTCACGAATTCGCCGCGCGAGATGCCGTAGCTGTCGGCGACACGCAGCAGCCGGCCCTCAAGGCCCATCAGGCGCTTGTTGATCGCGTAGAGCTGTTCGACTAGGGCCTCGATGCGGTTGTTGTTGAGACGCAGGGTCTTCAGCTGGATAACGATGGCGCTGGAGGCGGTTTCATACGCCATCCGATCCGCGTCACCGAGGTCCGCGCCGCGCAGGCGGTGTTCGACCAGCCTGTCCTGCAGACGGCGGAAGGATTCGAACTCCAGGGCGATGGCGTCGAGCGTGGCCATAACGCCTTCGCGCAGCTCGCCCTCCATGGCGCTGATGGTCGGGCCGGCGCCGTCGTCGAAATCGTCTTCATCGGCCGCCTCGGCGGCGGCGGCGCGCGTGCCGTCCTCGTCATCGAGGGGTTCGGCCGGACCGGCAGCGGCGTCGAGAGCCTCTTCGGCCGCGGCGGCGTCGGACAGCGCCTGGGCGACCTGCCCGCCATAGGTCTGTTCAAGATCGATCACCTCGCGCAGCAGGATGCGGCCCTGGCCCAGCTCTTCGCGCCAGACCATGATCGCCTCGAAGGTCAGGGCGCTTTCGCACAGGCCCCGGATCATGGTGTCGCGGCCGGCCTCGATGCGCTTGGCGATGGCGATTTCGCCCTCGCGCGACAGCAGCTCGACCGAGCCCATCTCACGCAGATACATCCGCACCGGGTCGTCGGTGCGGTCGAAAGCGCTCTGCTTGTCGGCCGCCTCGGCGACGGCGGTTTCCTCGCGCACGGCGACTTCGGTGGCTTCTGCGGGCTCTTCCTCGGCCTCTACGACGTTGACGCCCATCTCCGACAGCATGGCCAGGGTGTCTTCGATAGCCTCGGAGGTGACTTCCTCGGAGGGCAGCACCTTGTTCAGCTCGTCCATGGTGACGTAGCCGCGTGCCTTGGCCTGTTTGATGAACTTCTTGACGCCGGCGTCGGTCAGGTCGAGCAGCGGACCGTCGGTGACGACGGGGGCTTCGACTTCCGGCGCTTCGACGGTTGCGGTGGTGGTCATTCAAATATCTCCGACAGCGGCGTCAGGCGCCCCGGACCGGGCGACACCGCGAAAATGGTGATGGCGAAGCCGGATCGCGAGGGTTTGCCCCTCACGTTCCCGTTTCGCCGGTCCAAATCGATCCTGTTTTGATCGCTCGTCGCAGTGAATCGCGTTCCTTCTTCAGGCTCATGAGCACGGACGCACTATCGCCCCCGGCCAAACCAAGTTTGGCCAGATTGAGGGCGTCTTCAAGAGCGGCCACGCGGTTCAAGACCTCGAAGGCATACGACCACTGGGATTTCGCCGCGGTGAGGGTGACATCATCTTTTGTGAAGGGCGCGCCCGCGTACGCGGCGGCCCGGTCGACGTCAATCAACAGCGTACTAAATCCAGTCTCGCGGAGATGGCGTTGAAGGGCCACGCTGTCAAGGTGTTCGGCCTCCAGACGGACACGGATGATTTCCTTGGCCAGGTCATTCAACCCCGGATCGCCGAAACCGCGGGACTGCAAAGCCTCAAGATGATCGTCCAGCACGGCCGGATCGGCGATGGCGTAGCTGGTCAGGGCCGCCGCCACCGGATCGATGGCTAGAGATAGGCGACGGGCCGCATCCCTCGACTGGGGCTTGGCAGACGTTGGCGGATCGGGCGCGAAGCGATTCCACTTTCGTCCGGACGGCGCCTGGCTTCCCGGCGGCGCCATCCGTCGCGGGGACTCAAACAACTTGTCGAGCCGTGACAGCAAGGCGTCGCGGTAGGCCGAGGCCAGGTCACCATCGGCAATGGTCTTGGCGGCGGCCCGCAGGCGCTGTTTCAGCCCGGCCCTGTTCTCCGGCGTTTCCAGGGGTCCGGCGTCGCGTTCACGCGTGAACAGGGCGTCGATGAAGGGCGTGGTCGCGGCAAGCTGGGCCTTCAGCGCGGGCGCGCCCTGTTCGCGCAGGATATCGTCGGGGTCCTTGCCGCCGGTGACTATGGCGAATTTGAAGCTCTTGCCCGATTGCAACAACGGCAGCGCCCGGTCCATTGCCCGCGACGCGGCCTGCATTCCCGCACGGTCACCGTCGAAACACAGGGTCGGCTCCGGATGGAGGCGCCAGAGCAGATCCATCTGGGTTTCGGTCAGTGATGTGCCCATGGCCGCCACCGCGGCGACGCCGGCGCGCTGGCAGGCGATCACATCCATATAGCCCTCGACCACAACCAGCGCCGCGTCGTCGCCGCCGGCGTGCAGCAGCTTGCGCGCCTCGGGCAGGCCATAGAGCACCCTGCCCTTGTCGAAGAGTTCGGTGTCGGGGCCATTGAGATATTTCGCCCGCGCCTTGGGGTCCATCGCCCGACCACCGAACGAAATGATCCGGCCCCGCGCGTCGGTGATCGGGAAGATGATCCGGTCGCGGAAACGGTCGTAGCCCTCGCCGCCATCCTCCGGCGCGATCATCACCCCAGCCGCGGCCAGCTCGCGCGGCAAGGCGCCCTTGGCGATCAGATAGTCCTTCAGGGCGGTCCGGCCGAGCGGGCTGAAGCCAATGCGAAAGCGCGACCATTCGGTCTCGGGCAGATCACGTCTGGCCAGATAGTCCCGGGCCGCGGCCCCCGCCGGCCGGCGAAGCTCGGCCTCGAACCAAGCCGTGGCCGTGTCCAGCCATTCGGCCAGGGACTGGCGACGCTTTTCCTGGACGGCCGCCTCGGGGTCGGGCTCCGGCAGGGCCAGACCCGCCTCCCCCGCCAGCCGCTCCACCGCCTCGACGAAGCTCAGCCGCTCGGTTTCCTGGAGAAAACTGATCAGGTCGCCGTGTTTGCCGGAAGAGAAGTCGTGGTAGAAACCCTTGTCGTCATTGACGAAAAACGAAGGGGATCGTTCCTTGTTGAACGGCGAAAGCCCCACATACTCCCGCCCTTGACGGCGCAGCTTCACGGTCTTGCCGATCACATCGGAGAGACGCAGCCGCGATTTTATCTCGTCAAGGAACCGGTCGTCGAAGCGCACACCGGATCATAGCCCCGGCCGCTTGATTCCGGCGAGTCGAACACGGTCTATATTCCCGTTTGACAAGGAAGGATATTTGTATAACAACCGGGTCAATGGAGGCTCAGATGGCCGTTCGAACCGAATTTGACCTGATCGCCGCGGAACGCCTGGAGTCGGTCACAGCCGTCGCGGAGGAAGCAGGGCTGTTTGAGGGGGCGCGAGACGCGATCGGCGCCCGCGTTCCTAGATCTCTTATCGATGCCGCCAAGGCCCGAAGCGGCCTGTCCTCCACCACCGCGGTGATCGAATACGCCCTGGCCAAGCTGGCTCTGGAGGACGACTACGGCGCGAAACTGCTATCGCTGAAGGGAACGGTCCCCGGCGACATCGACCTTGAATTTTGATCTCGCAACCTCACTCCGCCGGCTCAAGCCCCAGCGGCCGTCAACGCGATTGGTACGTCGAGCCGATGACGGGTTGGATTTCATCACGGCCACGCCCGCGGCAGGCGCCGAACTGGTGCTCGACACGTGTGTATATATCGATTTGCTTCAGGGGCGCACGCCGCCTGAAGTAGATCGCCTGCTGGGCCTGCGTATCCTCAACCATTCGACGATCGCCCTGGCGGAACTCACCCATTTGTTCGGACGTCTTGACCCGGCCCACGCCGCCACGCGACCTGCCCTGGCGCGCGTTAGCGAGGCAATCGACATGATCCCCCCGCATCGCCTCAGCGCCCCCAGTCCCCGGGCCTTCGCGGAAGCCGGCATGCTGGCCGGACTTGTCGCCCGCCTCTCCGGCGACACCGCCTCGCCAGCCCTGCTGATGGACGCCTTGCTGATACTGCACGCCCTGGAAACCGGCCGGGTGCTCGTCACCCGCAACATCAAGGATTTCGATCGCCTTCAGCAGCTGGAGCCACGTTCAAGAGTGATGTTCTATCGTCAGGCCTGACTCGATCAACGTTGGCAATTTATGACCCAAATGACCAAAATAAAGCACACAAAGGAGATCAGCTCATGGCCGATGGAACCTGGAGCGTCGCGAAGGCCAAGGCGCGGTTCAGTGAATTGGTCGAGAAGGCGAAGACCGAGGGCCCGCAGCACGTGACCAGACACGGCCGGGACGCCGTGGTTGTGGTCTCTGCGGCGGACTGGAAACAGCGAACCCGATCCGCGCGATCATTTATCGACGCTCTGCTCGATCCTTCCGTTCGCGGCGCCCTGGCGCCCGGCGAGGAGGCGGTGTTCGAAAGGGATCGTACCGACAAACGACCGCCACTCGCATTTTGAAGTATCCGCTCGACACCAATGTCGTCAGCGAACCAACCGCCGCTTACCCAAATACGCGCGTTATGGCGTGGCTCGGCGCACAAAGCCCCTCCGACGTGTATGTCAGCGTGGTCACCCTCGCCGAGATCGAGGAAGGGATCGCGCGACTATCCACGAGCCGCCGCCAGGGCGATCTGAAAGCCTGGCGGGACACCTTGATCGACACCCTTGGAGATCGCCTGATCGGCATTAGCGCCGAGGTCGCCGCGACCTGGGGCGAATTACGCGCGCGCCTGGCGGCCCAACGCCAGGCCATCGCGCCGATGGACGCCCTCATCGCCGCCACCGCCGAACGCCATGGCTTCACACTGGTGACGCGCAACGAGAAGTACTTCCGGCCGTGGGGCGGCCCCTTGATCAATCCCTGGGCCGATCCGTAGTCGGCTGGGCCTCACTCTTTTCAATGATTATTGCGCGGCACGCCCATGGTCTGGGCGATGCGCTGGTAGCGGGCGGCTGGTTCGAGGATGGAGCCGGTTTCCATCTGGCCGACCATGCCGCGCTGGATTTCCTGCCAGGGGGTCTGGCTGGCGGGGAATTTGAAGCCGCCAGCCGCGTCGAGCGCCGCCCGGCGTTCGGCCATTTCGGCCTCCGAGACCAGCAGATCTACCCGCCGTGCCTTCAGGTCGATCCGGATACGATCGCCGGTGCGCGCCAGGGCCAGCCCGCCCCCCGCCGCGGCCTCGGGCGAGGCGTTGAGGATCGAGGGCGAGCCAGAGGTGCCCGACTGGCGCCCGTCCCCCAGGCACGGCAGGCCGGGAACGCCCCGGGCCAGCAGGTAGGCGGGGGCTCGCATGTTCACGACCTCGGCCGATCCCGGATAGCCGATCGGCCCGACGCCGCGCATGATCAGCACGCAGTCGTCATCGATAGCCAAGGTCTCGTCGTCGATGCGGCGATGATAGTCCTCCGGCCCATCGAACACGACCGCGCGGCCCTGGAACGCATCCGGATCGGCTGGATTCGACAGATAACGTTCGCGGAATGCCGGCGAGATCACGCTTAGTTTCATGATGGCGCTGTGGAACAGGTTGCCGGTCATCACGATGAAGCCTGCGTGGTCCTTGAGCGGCGCGCCGAATGGCCAGATTACGCGGAAATCTTGCACCGGCGCGGCGCGGCAATTGTCGCCGATCGTACGGCCGTTCACGGTCAGCGCGGTCTCGTCGATCAGCCCTTGACCCATCAGTTCGTGGACCACCGAAGGAACACCGCCGGCGCGGTAGAAATCCTCGCCAAGATACTCCCCGGCCGGCTGCAGGTTGACCAGCAGCGGCACGGCCCCGCCATGGGTCTCCCAGTCCTGGACTGTCAACTCCACCCCGGCATGGCGGGCCAGGGCGTTGAGGTGGATCGGCGCGTTGGTCGAACCGCCAATGGCCGAATTGACCACGACGGCGTTGAGGAACGCCGCGCGCGTCAGAATGTCCGAAGGTTTCAGGTCTTCGCGCACCATCTCCACGATCCGCAGGCCGGTGCGATAGGCTGCCTCCTGCCGGTCGCGGTAAGGCGCGGGGATCGCCGCCGAGCCGGGCAGCGACATGCCCAGGACCTCGGCCAGGGAATTCATCGTCGAGGCCGTGCCCATGGTGTTGCAGAAGCCGGTGGAGGGGGCCGAGGACGACACCATCTCGATGAAGCCATTGTAGTCCAGTTCGCCGGCGGCCAGCAGTTCACGGGCCTTCCAGACGATGGTCCCCGAGCCGGCCCGCTCGCCCTTGAACCAGCCGTTGAGCATCGGCCCCACCGACAGGGAAATGGCCGGGATATTGACCGTGGCGGCGGCCATCAGGCAGGCGGGCGTGGTCTTGTCGCAGCCCGTGGTCAGCACCACCCCGTCAAGCGGATAACCGTAGAGAATCTCCACCAGTCCAAGATAGGCGAGGTTGCGGTCCAGGGCGGCGGTGGGGCGCTTGCCGGTTTCCTGGATGGGGTGGACGGGGAACTCGATGGCGATACCACCGGCGGTGCGAATGCCCTCGCGGATGCGTTCGGCCAGGATCAGGTGATGGCGGTTGCATGGCGACAGGTCCGAGCCCGTCTGGGCGATGCCGATGATCGGCCTTCCGGACTGAAGTTCCTCCAGGCTGAGACCGAAGTTCAGGTAGCGCTCCAGATAGAGCGCGGTCATGTCGACGTTTGACGGGTCGTCGAACCAGGCGCGTGAACGGAGCCGATGCGGAGCGGCGGCTTTATCCGCGTCGAAATCGCTGGTCATTGGCGCGCCGTGCTAGCCTCAGGTTGATTGATCAATACGGGGAAGGCGCCGCTGGACCAGCCTTCCAGCCAGGCCGGGACATCCCCGATCGAGGCCAGTTCGGTGAATCGCGGATCGCCCACCGGCGGATCGGCGATCTCGTGCACGGCGACCAGAGGATAGGGTATCCACCCAGCCAGCGACCCAGCGGCAAGGGCCGGCAGGACATCGGAGCGCAGGGAATTGCCGATCATCGCCGCCTCGCTCGCGCCCGTCCCGTGGCGGTCGAAGATGCGAACATAGGCGGCGGTGTTCTTTTCGCTGACGATCTCCACCGCCGCGAACAGGTCCCCGAGGCCCGAAGCGGCGACCTTGCGCTCCTGGTCGAGCAAATCGCCCTTGGTGATCACTACTAGGCGGTAGCGCTCCGAGAGTTGCTTCAAGGTCGCTTCCACCCCGGGCAGGGTCTCGATGGGGTGGGTCAGCATTTCCCGCCCCGCGGCCAGAATCTCACGGATCACCCCGGCCGAAGAGTCCCCGGCGAAGGCCAGCACAGTCTCGATCATGGAGAGGGTGAAGGCCTTCACGCCATAACCATAGAAGCGAAGGTTTTTCGCCTCCACCTCGGCCAGGCGGGCCTTGAGATCGGCAGGGTCCGTGAACGGCGACAACAGGTCGGCCATCCGGTCCTGAGTCAGGCGGAAAACAGTCTCATGGTGCCAGAGGGTGTCGTCCGCATCGACCCCGACCGTGGTCAGGCGCATTGGGCGTGATCCTTACGGACCCGCTCGGCGGAGGCCGGCCATCGGACAAGAGCCGCCGGCGGCCGGATCGGCCGGGCCGTCAGCTCGCCACCGCAGTTGGGGCATAGGCCGTCGAATCGCGTCTCGGCGCAGCCTTGGCAGAAAGTGCATTCAAAGCTGCAGATTCGCGCCTCGCGGCTGCCCGGGGCCAGATCACGATCGCAGCACTCGCAGTTGGGACGAAGTTGGAGCATGAAACTCCTCTACCCTCTCCGCCGGCGAGAACAAGCCGCGTTGACCCAAGAGGCCGCGGCGACTACCACCGCGCCGCTTTGCCAAACCGCGATATGGAGACGCCGATGTCGATCGACCTGCTTCCCGGCGTCACCGGCGTTCTCGCCCTGGCCGACGGAACCGTCTTTCAGGGACTGGGCTGCGGCCACGCGGGCGAGGCCGTGGGCGAGGTGTGTTTCAACACCGCCATGACCGGCTATCAGGAAATCCTTACCGATCCGTCCTACATGGCTCAGATCATCACCTTCACTTTCCCTCATATCGGCAATGTCGGGACCAACGTCGACGACGTGGAACAGGTCGGCGGCGCAGGCGAGGCGGCCCGGGGAGCGATATTCCGCGATGTTCCGA
>JANYFU010000061.1 GCA_025359665.1 Caulobacteraceae bacterium | reverse complement strand
CTGGCCGCCGCGCGGTCGAACGGCCGGGTTAGAAAGAACCAGGCCCGCTCACCCGCGCGCCTGTAGCCGGTCCAGGTTTCGCTGGTGGTCTCGCGGCTGGCTCCCAGCGGAGCGAATACCGCGTCGTAGAAGGCGATCGACCTCGCCATGTCGTTCACTCCTACGGTGGAATAGGCGATCATGGCCGCGGCTCCGCTCGTTCTGGCTTTCCCTGAACTTATGTGGAGGGATACTAAGTGACCAGTCTGGGGGTCGGCGCCGCATGAACATTCTGCTGATCACCCTGGACCAGTTTCGCGGCGACTGCCTGTCGGCGGCTGGCCATCCGGTGGTCAAGACACCAAATCTAGATCGATTGGCGCACGATGGGGTTCGGCTGTCGCGGCACTACAGTCAGGCGGCGCCGTGCGCCCCGGGACGGGCCAGCCTGTATACGGGCCTCTACCAGATGAACCACCGGGTGGTGGGTAACGGCACCCCGCTGGATCGCCGTTTCGACAACATCGCCTGGGCGGCCCGCCGGGCCGGTTATCAGCCGACGCTGTTTGGCTACACCGACCAGAGCATCGACCCGCGCGAGACCACCGGCCCCGATGATCCACGGCTGCTGACCTACGAGGAAATCCTGCCGGGCTTCGAGGTCGGGGTGCGGCTGGCGGAGGGCGATCCGACCCCATGGATGGACTGGCTTCGCGACCTCGGCCACCAGATCCCGGATAATCCCCACGCGGTGCTGGCGGGCGAGCCGGGCCGACCCGCCGAGCACGGCATGTCGGCGTTCCTCACCAATGGCTTTCTCGATTGGCTGGACCGACAGGACCGGCCCTGGTTCGCCCATCTGAGCCAGCTTCGGCCGCATCCGCCCTATGCCGCGGCCGGACATTTCTCGACGATGTACGATCCGGACGACATGCCGGCGCCGATCGCCCCGACGGCGGCGCGGCATCGGTTGCATGACGGCCTGACGCGCCATCCTAAGATGAAGGCGCCCAACGATCCCGCGGCGATGCGCGCACTGAGGGCGCAGTACTATGGCATGGTCAGCGAAGCCGATGATCAGCTTGGCCGGGTCTGGGCCACCCTGGAGGCGCGGGGCGAATGGGACGACACCTTCATCATCGTCACCGCCGACCACGGCGAACAGCTGGGCGATCACGGCCTGCTGGAGAAGGGCGGCTTCTTCGAGCAGAGCTATCATATCCTCGGCCTCGCCCGCGATCCCCGGCCAGGCGGCGCGCGGGGGGCGGTGGTCGAGCGCTTCACCGAGAATATCGATATCTTCCCGACCCTCTGCGAGGCGATGGGGATAGCTGTCCCGGACCAGTGCGACGGTCTGCCGCTGACGCCGTTCCTTAACGGGCAAGAGCCGTCCTGGTGGCGCGACGCGGCGCATTGGGAATGGGACTGGCGGTCCAGCCTGATCGCCAATGAACCAGTCGATTGGCCCTGGGACCGGCGTCTGGAGCGCCAGAACCTGGCCGTCCGCCGGAGCGAGACCGGCGCCTATGTCCACTTCGGCGATGGCTCGTGGCTGGCCTTCGACCTGGGCGCGGACTCGACCTGGCGGACACCCGAAGCCGATTCGTCCCGGATTCTCCAGCAGGCCCAGGCGCTTTTGACATGGCGCGCGCGGCATCTGGATCGTACCCTGACCGGAATGCTGGTGGGTGGCGCCGGAATCGGACGCTGGCCCGAAATGCCGGCTGACTGGGGAAGAACCGCCGATGCCGCCGGATAGACTGAACGCCGTCGCCTGGGACGATCCAGCCCTCTCGATCCGGGGCGCGTTCCACCTCAAGCCGACGCCGAATGGCATCCTGCCCCGGCGTCTCCCCGCCTGGACCGAGGCCCAGATGCCGGAGCCCGCCATGGGCATGATGGTCTCCATGCCTTCCGGCGTGCGGATCGTGCTTCGCACCGCGGCCCGGCGCCTGGAGATTGAGGTTCTGGAGCGTGGACTGAAGTTCGCGGGCGCGCCGCGCCGCCCGGTCACCTTCGATCTGTTCGTGGATGGGGCTTTGACGCGGCGCGTTCACGCGGTCGCGGGCCAGACCGTGGTGATCGACAATGCCGCCAGGCCGCCTGCTTTCGCGATCGAGCCCGGCGAGCCGTCCATACTGGCGTTCGATGACCTGCCGGAGGGCGCCAAAAGCCTCGAACTCTGGCTGCCGCAGTCGGCGACCGTGGAGCTTCGCGCCTTGCGGCTGGACGCCCCACTGTTACCCGCTGCACCATCCGGACGCCGACGCTGGGCGCACTACGGCAGTTCGATCAGCCACGGCATGGAGGCAGACGGGCCTTCGGAGACATGGCCCGGCGTCGCCGCCAGGATCACCGACGTCGATCTCATCTCCCTCGGCTTTGGTGGACAGTGCCATCTCGACGGCATGGTCGCCCGCACCCTGCGTGACGCCGATGTCGACCTGATCAGCCTCAAGCTCGGCATCAATCTGCTCAACGGCGACAGCATGCGCGAGCGCGTGTTCATCGCTTCGGTCCACAGCTTCCTGGACACCATCCGCGACGCCAAGCCGGAGACGCCGATCCTGGTCGTTTCGCCCATCCTCTGCCCCGCCGCCGAAGATCATCCAGGCCCGACCTTGAACAACGGCCAGTCGATCTATGTGGTAGATCGGCCAGACGCGCTTGCCCAGGGTGCGCTGACCGCCCAGCGGATCCGCTCGCTGCTGAGGTCGATCGTCGAACGGCGAGCCGCGGCGGGGGATGCGAACCTTCACTATATGGACGGATTGAAGCTGTTCGACGAAGCCGACCTGCCCGACCTGCCCGACGGCCTGCACCCAAACGCCGCCGGCCTGATCCGGATGGGCGAACGGTTCGCGGCCCTCGCTTTTGGCGTCGGCGGGCCGCTGGCGGCGTCCTGAACCTGATAAGGAGACCATCTTGGCCCACGACCATCACGACCATGATCACGACCACGGCCAGGAGCCGCCCTCGGACATGGCCCTGCGGGTCAAGGCGCTGGAATCGTTACTCGTGGAGAAGGGGCTGGTCGATCCCGCCGCCCTGGACGCCATCATCGACACCTATGAGCACAAGGTCGGGCCGCGCAACGGCGCCCGCGTCGTCGCCAGGGCCTGGAGCGATCCGGCCTACCTTGACCGCCTGAGGGCCGACGCCACCGCCGCCATCGCCGAACTCGGCTACGGCGGGCGCCAGGGCGAACATATGGTGGCGGTGGAGAACACCCCGGAGGTTCACAACCTGGTCGTCTGCACCCTGTGCTCCTGCTACCCGTGGTCGGTGCTGGGCCTGCCACCAGTGTGGTACAAGTCCTCACCCTATCGTTCCCGAGCGGTGATCGACCCGCGCGGGGTGATGGCGGAGTTCGGGCTGACCGTCCCCGACGAGGCGGAGGTTCGGGTATGGGATTCCACCGCCGAGATCCGCTACCTGGTGATCCCCGAACGCCCCGCCGGAACAGAGGGCTGGAGCGAGGAGGCTCTGACCGAACTGGTCAGCCGCGATTCGATGATCGGGGTCTCCCTGGCCCGCGCGCCGGAGACGGGCGCGTGAACGGGGTCCACGACATGGGCGGCATTCACGGCCTGGGACCAATTGATCCGGGGACGGACGAGCCACTATTTCACGAACCCTGGGAGGCCCGCGCCCTGGCCTTGACCTTGGCGGCGGGAGCCTGGGGCCGCTGGAGCCTCGATGCCTCTCGTCACCAGCGTGAGCTGATTCCGGGTCCGGACTATCTGCGGATGAGCTACTATGAAAAATGGATCACCGGCCTTGAAGCCCTGATGGTCAAGGCCGATCTAATAACGGCCGAAGAGTTGGCCACCGGCCGCCCAGCGCTGAGTGCAGTCAAGGTCAGCCCACCACTCACCGTCGATAAGGTGGCCCCCGCCATGGCTCGCGGCGGCCCGACCAATCGCCGGATCGCCGGCGACGCCCGCTTCGCAGTGGGCGCCTCGGTCCGGACACGCAACATCAACCCGACCGGCCATACCCGCCTGCCCCGCTATGTCCGGGGCCATGCCGGCGTGATCACGCACGCCCACGGCGCGCATGTGTTCCCCGACACCAATGCCCACGGTCTGGGCGAACAGCCCCAGCCGCTCTATCAGGTCCGATTCGAGGCGGCCGAACTTTGGGGCCAGGACGCCAACGGTAGGGGCGCGGTCTATCTCGACCTTTGGGAGAGCTATCTTGAACCTGCCTGAGACCGGCCCGATCGACCCGCGGGTCTTCGACGAACCGTGGCAGGCCGAGGCGTTCGCCCTGGTTGTTCACCTGCATGATCGCGGCGCCTTCACCTGGACCGAGTGGGCCGACGCCCTGACCGGCGAGATCAAGGCGGCGGACGATCGCGGCGAGTCCGGCGGCGGAGATCACTATTATCACCATTGGCTCGCCGCCCTGGAACGTCTGGCCCTGAAACGAGGCCTGGCCGAACCCGAAGCCTTGGCGATGCGCAGGGAGGCCTGGGCCGACGCCTATCGCCATACTCCTCATGGCCAGCCGGTGGTCCTGGGCGCCTAGATGCGCTCGCCTTGGTGGCGCCCCGACACTCATGCCGATCGCCGGCCTTTCCTGCGGGCGCGGGGCCAGATCACCCGCGCCGTCCGCGACTGGTTCGAGGCCAAGGATTTTACCGAGGTCGAGACCGCGGCCCTGCAGGTTTCACCGGGCAATGAGGCCCATCTCCACGCCTTCGCCACCGAGGCGGTAAGTATCGACGGCCAGCGATCTCCGCTCTATCTGCGCACCTCGCCTGAGTTCGCCTGCAAAAAGCTGCTGGCCGCCGGCGAGCCGAGGATCTTCGATTTCGCCCGGGTGTGGCGCAACCGCGAGCGGGGCGCGCTGCACAGCCCCGAGTTCACCCTGCTGGAATGGTACTACGCAGATGCGCCCTATGAAGTGTTGATGGACGATTGCGTGGCCCTTCTGGCGCTGGCGGCAGAGACAGCCGAAACTGGCAAGCTGACATTCCGAGGCCTGACCGTGGACCCCTTCGCGGAGCCCGAGCGGATCACCGTGGCCGAGGCGTTCCAGCGCCACGCCCGCATCGACCTGTTGGCGACGGTCCAGGCCGATGGCGAGACCGACCGTGGCGCTCTAGCGGCGGCGGCCGGCATGGCCGGGATACGGGTCGCTGCCGACGACACCTGGGCCGATGTGTTCAGCCGCGTGCTGGTAGAGCGGGTCGATCCGTTCCTGGGCACGGAGCGGGCGACGATCCTTTATGAATACCCGGTCTCCCAAGCCGCTCTGGCCCGTCCGACGTCCATCGATCCTCGCGTCGCCGAGCGATTCGA
>JANYFU010000058.1 GCA_025359665.1 Caulobacteraceae bacterium | reverse complement strand
ACTCCAAGTGGTTGTGACGGCGCTGCTGGATGAACTGGGGGCGGACGAGGCGGGTCACAAGCGATGGGGATCAATTGGCCGCGTTTTGTCATGGGACAGTGCGTGGTAGCCTTGAGTCTAAGGAGGGTTGGATGGACAGGGCCAATCGCGGCGCTAGGCCAGAATCTTCTGGTGTTGACTCATGGCGGACGTTGGGAAGGTCCGCTTGTGGGCGCACCGTCCGGCCGGGCAGAATGCTACGCCGGACGATAGGCGACATCGCCGGAATCCGCAGCTTGCCTTCGAGGCCGGAGATCTAGGAGCTTGGCACGGATCATGAGCGCTGTGGCGATCTCCACGACGCGTGCGCCGGAGCACAGCCTACGCGGTCGCCGTGGCGCAAGCATCCACCCACAGGTGCCACACCGCGATCGCGCCGGGGTCGTTCGCGGGCGGCGGCATGTGAGCGTAGAGAAACGAACGCCCGTGCCGTGATCGCGCGGAGTCATAGACTGCGGGGCCCAATGAGGCCGGTGCCTCTTCAACGGCGAAGCTGGCCAGTTGGGTGGGCGTCGCCAGATAGGGGGAGAGCCGGTCCGCGATCGTGGACCCGTCACGCACGTAGGCAACCATCAACGCCTCGCGACCGCCCCACCCATACTCGCCGTTCAGGAAGCGCGAAAGCCCTTCGTTGCAGTAGAGTTTCTCGCCTTTGGAGGCGTCGATGATCTTGGCCTCGGCGACCAAGGGGAACCGGCGAGAGCGCGCTGTAAGATGGATCGATAGGTCCGGACGCTTCTCCAGGTGAGAGCCGTCGAAGCTGAGGCTTTCCTTGCCGCGCACGACTGAGGCCACGAGTTGCCGCCACAGCGGGTTTTGCTCGATCATTGTGTTCAGCCGCGCTTCCAACAGCGCGGTGACCTCGGTCTCACTACCCGTCGCAACGGTTCCAGGAGCACTCTGGCGGATGTCATTGAACGCCTGCGCCACACCATCAGCGATAACGCACAGGTGGATGTCGTCTATTGCCGCGAGCGGCAAATCCAGACCACGGGTTAATTCCGCGATTTGGTCGGGACGAGGGACGAGCGTCGGGGAGCTCATCCGCTGCTGAGGCCTCGCACAAAATCGAGGCGCGACCAGATAATGTGCTGTGCCAGGAGCTGGGCCTGAGTATCGCTCCAGTAGCGGTTCTCGGCCAGACGACTGATCAGCAGCGCGCCGCTGCGATCCTCCACCATCATTTCGGTCGCCGCTATGGCGTCGGCAACGGCGAGCAGACCTGCCCAATCCTCATCGAGGACAGCCGACGGCGCGCCGATGCCCCTACTGAGGCGAATTCCCAGCCAGGGTGACGCTGGACGATCCGTCGCCATTTGGACGCTGATCGCCGTGTTAAATCGTTTCGCCCAGGGCTCGAGTTCGCCCTGGAGCCGCGTGCAGAAGGCGGCCGTTGCCTTGGGACCTGGCCTTGCCTGGGCTGCGATCTTCGTCTCTGCAAAGGGCAGGTTGTAGGCGAGGGTGTCTGAAATGATCTGCAGATCGCTCGGGCCGAGACCGTAGAGATCTGCGACCCAACGATCCACATCGTCCCAGCTCGCCTTCGATGAATGTAATCGATCGAAGAGCTGCGAGATTTCGTTCAGCCTGGTTGCCGCCAGCTTGCGAAAATCCGGCAAGGGAATGCGATCGAGCGCGGCCTTCTCAATGACGTCGCGTTCGAACCCAAACTCCCCGCTCGTGAGGAGCGCTAGCCACAGCGCAAACTTGCTGCCGAACACCAGCGCCAAGTAACGGGCAAGGAGATCACTGCGCGGGAATTTCCCCGGACTGTAACCGTAGAAACTCTCGTTGTAGGCGACGGGTTGGTCGGAAACAGCGACCCGAACACGCCCCCGCTCTGCAGGCGGCGATTTGTGCACTATAGCGATCGGGCCTTCGAACAGCCGCGGATCGCGCGGATCGTGCACCCGGTCGTGCAGAAACGGGGCGAGCTGTTCTGTATCTATCAGGAGATCATCCAAGCAGCTGATCGAGATATCACGCAGCCCGTGCAGATACCGCGCGGAGGCTCCCGGTTTGCCGTCGCCGTTTCGTCTGATCCGACTGCTGGGCTTGAGGGTCTGATAGCCGCGTCCAGCTCCTGCCATCCGACCCCGGTCGGAGACCCCGATCGCGTCTCGCCAGAAAGCGTCCAAGGATGGAAATCCCTTCGTCCGGATACGCTCGATCAATCCCAGATCGGCTTTCGAACCCCGGAACAGGATCTTGAGAACATCGGGGGTTTCGAGCAGCTGCTGCGTCGCGATGATTTCGGCCGAGTGAACATCGATGCGCATCGCGCCTGAGGCGTTGAGCGAGGTCTCCAGTCTGGGATTGATCAAGCGGAAACCCGTACCCGTCTCGGGCATTCGATTGGTCGCAATCAAGAGGCAGAATGGCGCAGAGATTTCCGGCCAAACCTTCGTCTGCCGTAGCTCGACGCCGTTGATGACTGACGTCACGTCGAGGGCCCGGAAGATCATCTGGCGTGCATCAACCATTCCGTCGCCCTGCTGGAAGAGCAGACGGGCGTGGAGCGCGAACGCGATCTGGCCGCCGGGTTTCGCCCACTCCATCGCACGCCAGACGAAGGGTAGGTCGAGGGCCTCGTTCGGCAGCGGAGGCGCAATTTTGGCGCCGGCGCGATCGCTGGCGATGCGCGCGACGGTCGACAAGACTATGGACCAGTCAGGCAGCTTCGTGCCGGTTGACCATGGCGGGTTGCCGACGACGATATCGTACCGCCCGCGATGTTCCTCGCCTACCAGGGGTCCGAGGCTCCCAAGGGCTGCGCCGGGTTCGTTCGTGTCCGACCCGACCCGATGGAGTACCTTGCCCCGAAGATCGCCGAAGCGGAGCTTGTCCACGGGTTGGGGCTCGGGGTCGAGTTCGATCGAGATCAGATAGAGCGCCAGCGCGGCGAAGCGGAGCGCCTCCTCATTAACGTCAAACCCGGTGATCTGATCGTAAAGGATCTCGCGCAGCCGGTGGTCTCGCGCGTGATCGGGAGCTTCATGGGCATTCCCCCGGAGGACGACATCGTGTGGGCGCGGCTGATG
>JANYFU010000627.1 GCA_025359665.1 Caulobacteraceae bacterium | reverse complement strand
GCGAAGAGCTGGCGCGAAGGGCTCTTGAACGCGCTCAAGGACTACCTAGGCGACGAACCCGTGGACGAGTCGGCCTGGAATTTGCTTACCGGAAAAATCACCTACGTCCGGGGCGATCTGGCCAGGCCCGAGCCCTATGCGTCGCTTCGCGCCGTCCTGGGTGACGAGAGCAACGCCATCTTCTACCTCGCCATCGCCGATCGCCAGTTTGGCGAAGTGGTCGGGCGGCTCGGCGAGGCGGGGATCACCGATCAGGGCCAGGACGCGGCCGGCGGGCGCCGGTGCTGGCGCCGCGTGGTGATCGAGAAGCCATTCGGCCACGACCAGGCGTCGGCGCGCACGCTCGACGCCTGTCTGAAGCAAACCCTGACCGAGGATCAGATCTTTCGGATCGATCATTTCCTCGGCAAGGAAACGGTCCAGAGCATCATGGCGGTACGCTTCGCCAATGGGATGTTCGAGCCGATCTGGAACCGTGACCGGATCGATCACGTCCAGATTACCGCGTCCGAGACCGTGGGCGTCGAAAAGCGCGGCGCGTTCTACGAGGCGACCGGGGCGCTGCGCGATATGGTTCCCAACCACGCGCTGAGCCTGGTCTCCATGGTGGCGATGGAGCCACCCGTGAGTTTCGACGCCGCCGCCATCCGCGACAAGAAGGCCGAGGTGTTCGCCGCGATGCCGGAGGTGCGGCCCGCCGAGGCCGTGCGTGGTCAATACGGACCGGGCGCCGTGATGGGTAAGCCGGTTCGCGCCTATCGGGACGAGCCCGGCGTCGCCGCCGGGTCGAATACCGAGACTTATGTCGCGTTGAGATTCGAGATCGACAACTGGCGCTGGGCCGGCGTGCCCTTTTATTTCCGCACCGGCAAGCACATGTCGGCGCGTGCGACCGAGATCGCCATCCGCTTCAAACCGGCGCCTCACGCGGCGTTCCAGACCACGGCCGTCGAGGCGTTGCGACCCAACTGGCTGGTGCTGAACATCGCCCCGGACGAGGGGATATCCCTGCAGTTCGAGGTCAAGCGCCCTGGTTCGATGATGGAACTCTCCGCCGTGAAGATGGATTTTCAATATGCCGACTGGTTCGAAAAGGCGCCGAACGTCGGCTATGAGACCCTGCTTCATGACGTGATGATCGGCGACCCGACGTTGTTCATGCGCGCTGACATGGTCGAGCAGACTTGGCGTATTGTGCAGCCGCTGCTCGACGCTTGGGCGGCCGAAACGCCCGACTTCCCAAACTACGGCGCCGGCGGCGATGGCCCCGAGGCCGCCGATGCGCTGCTGGACGCCGATGGCGGGCGCGCCTGGCGCCCGATCAATCAACCGGGACACCGATCGTGACAATCACAGCGGGCGGAAGACCGGATATCGCGCTGGTGATCAGTGACGTCGATGGCACGCTGGTGACGCCGGACAAGGTCCTGACGCCGGCCGCCATCGCGGCGGTGCGCCGGCTTTCGGACGCTGGGGTGGGCTTCACGATGATCTCCAGCCGTCCGCCGCGTGGCATGGCCAGCCTGGTGACGCAGCTCGACGTCCGCCTCCCCTTCGGCGGGTTCAACGGCGGTAGCTTGGCCGCGCCCGATCTCGGCCTGGTAGAAACCCATCGCCTGGCGCCCGATGTCGCCCGCGAAACCATCGCCCTGTTGGCGAAGCGCGGCGTGGAAGCCTGGGTATTCGCCCGAGGCGATTGGCTACTGCGCGATCCGGAGGGGATCAATGTGCCGCGCGAGAAGCACACTGTCGGGTTCGATCCCACGGTGGTCGAGGATTTCGAGGACGTGATCGGCTGCGTCGACAAGATCGTCGGCGTTTCCAACGACGTCGCGTTGCTCGCCGGCGTCGAGTCCGAGGCCAGGGCCACAATGGACGGCAAGGCCGCGATCATCCTCTCGCAGCCTTTCTACCTCGACGTCACGCATCCACGGGCCAATAAGGGCGACGGCGTGAGCGCCTTGTGCGCCCACATCGGCGTGGACCTCTCCCGCACGGCGGTGATCGGGGACATGTTCAACGACGTGGCGATGTTCGCGCGCGCCAGCTATGCGATCGCCATGGGCCAGGCTCCAGACGCAGTGAAACAGCGGGCGGACGCGGTGACGAGTTCCAACACCGAGGATGGTTTCGCGCACGCGGTGGATCGCCTCATCCTGTCGCCGGCGCCCCTAGAGGCTGGTGCGGACCTTCAATAGCTCCGGGAAAAATGACGACTCCAGCGTCCGGGCCAGATAGCTCATGCCCGAACTGCCGCCGGTGCCCATCCTGGCCCCGATGATCCGCTCGACAGTCTTCAGATGGGCGAAGCGCCATTGCTGGAAACGGTATTCCAGGTCCACCAGTTTCTCGGCCAGTTCGTAGAGATCCCAATGAGCCTCGGTCTGGCGGTAGATGCTGGCCCAGGCGGCCTCCACCTGGTCATTTGCGGGGCGAGGCGCGGCCCAGTCGCGGTTCAGCAGTTCGGCCGGCATGTCGAACCCCCGTCGCGCCAACAGCCGAAGGGCCTCGTCGTAGAGGCTGGGGCTGTTGAGTAGGTCGAGAAGCTGCGCGTGGATAGCGGGCGTGGGCTCGTGAACCTTGAGCACCGAGGGGTTCTTCAGGCCCAGAATGAAATCCAGCTGGCGGTACTGGTACGACTGGAACCCCGAGCTCTGCCCTAGCGACGGGCGGATGCGAGCGTATTCGCTAGGGGTCAGGGTGGCCAGCACGTCCCAGGACTGGATCATCTGGGCCTGGATACGGCCAACCCGGGCGATCATCTTCAGCGCGCTGGGCAGGTCGTCCGCCGCGATCCGGTCGCGGGCCGCGGCCAGTTCGTGGATCGACAGCTTCATCCATAGTTCGGAAGCCTGGTGGATGATGATGAACAGCATCTCGTCGTGCTGGTCGGAGCGGGGATGCTGGGCGCCCAGAACCTGGTCGAGACCCAGATAGTCGCCATAGCTCAGGTCGGGCCGGATCGTGGGCGCGACCACCGGGCTTGAGTCATCCAGAGCCATCGAAATCCAGGTCCGCGCTTGGCGTGATCACCAAGCGCCAGCATAGGCGTTTTCGAAGTGTCCCGCCCCCGAAATTACCCGACCAACTACTTCAAGTCCTGCCCTGCCTTCTTCAGCGCGTCACCAGTATTTTCGGCGGCGCTTTTAAGCGGGGCGTTGATGGTATGGGCGGTCTGATCGAGTTTCTGATCGACGACCGCACCCGCGCCAGTGAAGGAGCCCTGCCGGACGGCAAGATAGATGAACACGCCAGCCACCACGACCGCCAGAAGAATGATCGAGTTAAACAACGGCGAACCACGCCGGGCCAGCCGCTCGCGCTGGCGGCCTCGCTGATAAGCTTTATCTACATCCGCCGAGCTTGCGACGCTGGTCGTCACCACGCGGTCACGATCCAGAAGGCGATCGCGCTCATCGACGCGGCCTTCTCTGTAGGCTTCCGATTGATCGACGGGGCCGACCACGGCGGGTTCGGTTCGAAACGGGTTTCTCAAGGCGAGACCTCCAAATGACGTTGCCCAAGGAACGAAACGCGCGTCCTTAGGTTCCCGCCGGAGCTCTCAATCCTCGACGATGGCGGGCTGGATCGTGACGCTTTCGCCGCAGCCACAGGCGTCCGTCTGGTTGGGGTTTCGGAAAACGAACTTCGAGGCCAGGCGGGTGATCTCGTAGTCGACCTCCGTACCAATCAGGAACAGCACCGCTTTGGGTTCGATGAGGATTTTCACGCCCTTGTCCTCGACGATTTCATCAAGCGGTCCGGCCTCATCGGCATATTCGAGCACATATTCCGACCCGGCGCAGCCGCCGTTCTTCACCCCGACCCTCAGGCCGGCGTAGGGCTTCTCGGCGCGGTCCATGATCTCGCGCACGCGCGTGGCGGCCGCGTCGGTCAGGGTGACGACCTTGGGGCGGGGGCGGCGGGCGCGGGGAACGACGATGGTTTCCATGGTCAGAACATGTTCAATTCAAGCTTGGCTTCGTCCGACATCAGGGAGGGATCCCAGGGCGGTTCGAAGACCAGGTTCACCGTGCACTTGGCCACTTCCGGAATTTGCACCACGGCGTCGTGCACCCATCCCGGCATATCGCCCGCCACCGGGCAGCCCGGCGCGGTCAGGGTCATATCGATAGCGACCTCGCGGTCGTCCGACACGTCCACCTTATAGATAAGGCCGAGCTCATAGATATCCACCGGGATTTCCGGATCGAACACGGTCTTGAGCGCGGTCACCAGCTTGTCGGTGAGCGCGTCGAGCTCGGCTTGCGGGATTGTGGAGGCCGAAGATTCGGCGAGGGGGGCGGCGTCATCCATCACGAGAAAAATGTCCGTGTCTTGGTGAGGGCCTCAACGAAGGCGTCCGCTTCGTCGAGGGTGTTGTAGAGGCCGAACGAGGCCCGGGCGCTGGAGGTGACGCCGAAGCGCCGCATCAACGGCTCGGCGCAGTGTGTCCCCGCCCGTACGGCGACACCGTAGCGGTCGAGAATCTGGGCGATGTCGTGGGCATGAGCGCCTTCGACATTGAAGGTGAATATCGCCCCCTTGCCGGGCGCGGTTCCGACTTCGGTGAACCAGTTGGCTCCGTTCAGGCGTTCCTTCACTCGCGCGTAGAGCGCGTGTTCGTGGGCGGCGATGGCGTCTCGGTCAAAGCCCCGCAACCAGTCGATGGCGGCGCCCAGCCCGATCGCCTCGAGGATCGGCGGCGTGCCGGCCTCGAACCGGTGCGGGGGATCGGCATAGGTAATCGCCTCCATGGTGACCGTACCGATCATCTCGCCGCCGCCCTGATAGGGCGGCAGGGCGACCAGGCGCTCGGCCTTGCCGTGGAGAATGCCGATGCCGGTCGGGCCATACAGCTTGTGGCCGGAAAACACATAGAAATCCGCGTCCAGCGCCTGAACGTCCACCGCCTGGTGAACGATCGCCTGGCAGCCGTCGATCAGGGCCAGAGCGCCGGCGGCATGGGCCTCGGCGACGATCTCGGCCACCGGGTTGACCGTGCCGGTGACGTTGGACATGTGGCCGACCGCCACCATCCGCGTCCGGGGACCCAGCAGCGCGCGGAAAGCCGCCATGTCCAGATGCCCGTCGTCGGTGACCGGGATGAATTTCAGGACAATACCCGCCCGCTCGCGCAGAAAGTGCCAGGGAATGATGTTGGCGTGATGCTCCATCTCCGAGATCACGATTTCGTCGCCGGCGACCAGGGACTGGCCGAAGGACGAGGCGACCAGGTTGATCGCCTCCGTGGCGCCCTTGGTGAACACGATCTCCGAGACGGATTTGGCGTTGATCAGCCGCCGTGCCGATTCGCGGGCGGCCTCGTAAGCCTCGGTGGTCTCATTGGCCAGGGTATGCAGGCCGCGGTGGACGTTGGCATATGAATGCTCCATCGCCCGGGTCATGGCCTCGATCACGGCCCGGGGCTTCTGGGCCGAGGCGGCGCTGTCGAGATAGACCAGCGGCTTGCCGTTGATCTGGCGCGACAGGATCGGAAATTGAGCGCGGGCGGCGGCGACATCGAAGCTCATGGGGCGATCCCCAAATGCGCGGCCACCCAAGCCTGAGCGACCTCGCGGGCGCCATCGTGTTCGATGCGGTCCACGACCTCGCCCAGGAAGGCGCCCATGAGTAGGGCGCGAGCCTCGGCTTCGGGGATACCGCGCTGGCGGGCATAGAACAGCGCGTCTTCGTCCAGGGCGCCGACCGTATTGCCATGGGCGCAGGC
>JANYFU010000608.1 GCA_025359665.1 Caulobacteraceae bacterium | reverse complement strand
GTGGCCGCGGAGACCATCGGCGCGGCGCGCGCCGCCGCCGCGCGGGCCGTGATCGTCTACGACCTGCTCCCGGCCGCTGTTACTATCGCCGACGCCCGCGCCGCCGATCTGACACTGGAGCCGCGTCAGCGCATGGCCCGGAACGACGCCGATGCCGCCATCGCGGCGGCGCCACGCCGGTTAAGCGGTCATCTGGTGATCGGCGGTCAGGACCATTTCTACCTGGAGGGCCAGGCGGCCCTGGCCACCCCGCGCGAGAACGGCGAGGTTCATGTGTGGTCGTCCACCCAGCATCCCAGCGAGGTGCAGGCCCTGGTGGCTGGCGTGCTGGGGATTCCCCGCGCCGCTGTCGTGGTGGAGGTCCGCCGGATGGGCGGGGGCTTTGGCGGCAAGGAAACGCAGGCCTCGCTGTTCGCCGCCGCCGCCGCGCTGGTAGCCGCCGAGACCGGCCGCCCAGCCAAATGCCGCCCCGTCCGCGACGAAGACATGATCATGACCGGCAAGCGGCATGATTTCGAGGCGGACTATGAGGTCGGCTTCGATGATGACGGGCGGCTGACCGGCGTCGCCGTGGAACTGGCTTCCCGCTGCGGGGCCACCGCCGATCTGTCCCTGGCCATCAACGACCGGGCGATGTTCCACGTCGATAATGCCTATTTCCTGCCAGCCGTGGAGATTCTCTCACACCGGTTTCGCACCCACACGGTCTCCAACACCGCCTTTCGCGGCTTTGGCGGGCCCCAGGGCATGCTGGTGATCGAGCGGGCCATGGATGACATCGCCGTCGCCATCGGCCTCGACCCGCTGGAGGTGCGGCGCCGCAACCTCTATGGCGGCGTCGACCGCTGCATGACGCCCTATGGCCAGACCGTCGAAGACAACATCGCGCCGGGGCTGATCGAAGCCCTGGCGGTTTCCTGCGACTACGCCGCGCGCCAAGCGGAGATTGCCGCCTACAACCGGAGCAGCCCTTATCTGAAGCGCGGGCTGGCCCTCACCCCGGTGAAGTTCGGCATCTCGTTCACGACCACCCACCTGAACCAGGCAGGCGCCCTCATCCACCTGTACGCGGACGGCTCCATCCATTTGAACCATGGCGGCACGGAGATGGGCCAGGGCCTGATGGTCAAGGTCCAGCAGATCGTCGCCGAGGCGTTCCAGGTCGACGCCACACGGATCCGCATATCCTCCACCGTCACCGACAAGGTGCCCAACACCTCGGCTACCGCCGCCTCGGCGGGGACCGACCTGAATGGCATGGCGGCCCTCAACGCGGCCAATAGGCTTAAAGCCCGCCTCGCCGCCTTCGCGGCCGGAAAATGGGGCGGAGCGCCCGAAGATGTCGCCTTCACCCCGGCCGGCGCGCGAGTGGGCGGCGAGACCATCGCCTTTGAAACCCTGTGCCGCCAGGCGCACCTGGCGCGGATCTCTCTTTCCGCCACCGGCTTCTACGCCACCCCCAAGGTCGCCTACGACCGCGCCAATCATCGCGGCCGGCCCTTCTATTATTTTGCCTATGGGGCCGCCGCCTCGGAGGTAGTGATCGACACCTTGACCGGCGAAATGAAAGTGCTGCGCGCCGACATCCTGCACGACGTCGGCCGCTCATTGAATCCGGCCATCGACCTGGGCCAGATCGAGGGCGGCTATATTCAGGGCATGGGCTGGCTGACCACCGAGGAACTGGTGTTCGACGACAAGGGCCGTCTGCGCACCCACGCCCCCTCCACCTACAAGATTCCCACCTGTGGCGACCGGCCGAAGGTGATGAACATCGCCCTGTGGAATGGCGAGAATATCGAGCCCACCGTGCATCGCTCCAAGGCCGTCGGCGAGCCGCCGCTGATGCTGGCGATCTCGGTGTTCTGCGCGATCACCCGGGCCGTGGGGGCCGTTGCCGACCACAAGCTGAGCCCCAGGCTGGACGCTCCGGCGACGCCCGAGCGCATCCTGTTCTCGGTGGAGGACATCAGGCGTCGGATGACGGAGACGGTCAGTAACGGAGACAGCCCGTGACTGACTGGCCGCGCCTCGCTCTCAATCGTGTCCGTCTGGGCCAGCCGCTCGCCCTGGTCACGGTGCTGGCCACGGAGGGGTCGGCGCCTCGGGAGGCCGGCGCCCGGATGCTGGTCTGGTCGGCCGGCCAATGGGGCACGATCGGCGGGGGCAATCTGGAGCATCAGGCCACGGCGCAGGCGCGGCGGATGCTGTGCCTGGACGACGCGCCCGCCTTCGCCGTCCAGGATTATCCGCTCGGCCCTCTCCTGGCTCAATGTTGTGGCGGCCGGGTGCTGCTGTTGATCGAACGACTCGAGGCGACGGACCAAGCCTGGCTGGCGGAGGCGGCTCGGGTCGCAAAGGCTGGCGGCGACTTCGCGATCCGGTTGAGGCTCGGCGAGAACCACCGCTCGCTCAGCCGGCTGGATAGCCCGGGGCCTAGCGCGCCGACAGTTAACGGCAGATCAATCCAGGCGCGCGGCGCCAAGCCCACGGCCGGCGATTGGATCGTGCTGCCGCTGGCGGCGGCTACCCCGCGCCTGCGCTTGTTCGGCGCCGGGCACGTGGGCCAGGCGATCGCCCGCGCCCTGACGCCCCTGCCCTTTCGGTTGGACTGGTACGACAGCCGCCCAGAAGTGGCCGCCGAGACCGGCGCGCGGCTGGCGCCGCCCGAGGCGCTGCGCTGGGTGGCCGCAGAGCCGGCCCCTTTCACCCTGGTGCTGACCCATGACCATGGCTTGGACTACGCCCTGGTGCTGGCCACCCTGACAGCCGACAGCGGAGGCGCGGGCGGCTACCTCGGCCTGATCGGCTCGCGAACCAAGCGCGCCCGCTTCGCCCGGCGGCTGCGCGAAGATGGGATCAGCGAGGCGGCTCTAGCCCGCCTGATCTGCCCGATCGGCCTGCCGGGGCTGGCCGGCAAGGCGCCGCCGATCATCGCCGCGGCCGTGGCCGCCGATCTGCTGATCCGCGCGGCCGTCATGGCCCCCGCAACGCTGTCGGAACCGGCCATTGCAGGCCTATAGAGCGGCCATCTTCCACCTGCTGGATGATCCCGCCCGAGGGGGTGAGTCCGCCCACGCCTTTCATCCGGACGGCCTGTTGATCGTCGATAGGGGCCATGTCATCGCCGCTGGCGACCATGCCACGCTCGCGCCGACCCTCGGCGACACGCCCGTCGAAACCCTGCCCGGTCGGCTGATCACGCCGGGCTTCATCGATCTGCACATCCATTTTCCGCAGACCGACTGTATCGCCGCTCATGGCGGTCAGTTGCTGGAGTGGCTGGAGACCCACGTCTTTCCCGCCGAGGCCGCCTTCGCCGACCCTGCCCACGCGGCCGAGGCGGCTGGCTTCTTCATCGCCGAATTGCTGCGCAACGGCACCACCACGGCCCTGGTGTTCGGCTCGTCGCACAAAACCTCGGCGGAAGCTCTGTTCGCCGAGGCGCTGGCGCGAAACATGCGCCTGATCGCCGGCAAGGTGCTGATGGACCGTCACGCCCCCGCCGCCCTGACCGACACCGTGGAGAGCGGACGGCGCGACACCCTGGACCTGATCGCCGATTGGGCCGGCAAGGGGCGCCTGGGCTATGCGGTGACACCGCGCTTCGTGGTCACCAGCAGCGAAGCCCAGCTGGCCATGGCCGCCGAGGTCCTGGCCGCCCACCCCGAGATCTGGATGCAGACCCACCTGGCCGAAAACACCGCCGAACTGGCCAGGGTGGCGGAACTTTATCCCGCGGCCGCCGATTACCTGAACATCTTCGAGCGGTTCGGCCTGGTTGGACCAAGGTCGGTCTTCGCCCACTGCATCCATCTGGACGCCCCGGCTTTCGAACGGATGGCCACAGCCGGCGCGGCGGCGGCCTTCTGTCCCACCTCGAACCTGTTCCTGGGGTCGGGCCTGTTCGACCTGAAGACCGCCCTGAGCGAGGGTGTGAAGGTCGGGGTCGGCACGGACATAGGCGCTGGGACCAGCTTCTCGATTCCACACACCCTGGGGGAGGCCTACAAGGTCGGCCAGCTTCGCGGTGAAACGCTGGACCCGTTTCAGGCCTTTTACCTAGCCACTCTGGGCGGTGCGCGGGCGCTGGGCCTGGAGGACCGGATCGGCAATCTCGCCCCCGCCAAGGAGGCCGATTTCCTGGTCCTGGACCTCGCCGCCACGCCGCTGCTCGCCCGCCGCATGACCGCCGCCAGGACGCTCGCCGACCGCCTATTCGCCCTGACCATCCTGGCCGACGACCGCGTGGTCGAGCGGACCTATCTGGCGGGGGTTCTTCATCACGCCAGGGGAGCGGTTCCCCCATAGGTCGCCGCCTTCCTGGTCCGTGAATACTCTCCCGCACCGATCGGCTCATAGCGCGCCGGCCGGTCCGGTCCGGCGCAGCCGGGCAGGGGCGCGATGACGGCGTCGGGGTTGGGGCCGAAGAAGAACGGGATCGAATAGCGGCGGCGGCCGGTCAGGTTGGTCGCCCGGTGCACGGTCGACCTGAACAGGTCGTTGGTCCAGCGGGCCATCTGGTCGCCGATGTTGACCACGAACATGCCCGGTCTGGGGTCGGCCCAAAGCCATCCGCCGGCCCCGTCCGACACCTGCAGCGCGCGGTTATCGTCCTGAGCCAGGATGGTCAGGCTCTCATAGTCGCTATGCGCGCCGATGCCGATCTGGGTGGGGTCGATCTGACCGCCCCGTGGCATTTCCTGAGGCGGATAGTGCAGCACCCTCAGGAAGGCCTGGGGATCGGTGAGCACCGACGCGAAATAGTCGGCCTCCAGCTCAAGGGCCAAAGCGAAGCCGCCCATCAGCGCCCGGGCCACCCGTAGCATCTGATCCCAATAGGCGCGCATCGCCGGCTCCAGGGTCGGCAGGGCGGCGGGAAAACGGTTGTAGTGCTCGCCGGGCGAGCCGTCGTACAGCACCCCGCCGATGTCGAAGGCCTCGTGTAAATCGCCGCGCGCGGTCACGTCGGTGTTTTCAGACAGCAGCGCGCCGTAGCCCCGCAGCACCGGAGAAGCGTTGATGTCGAGCGCCATCTTGTGTTCGAGGGGCAGGTCGAAGAACGCCCGCGCCTGGTCGAACAGGGCGGCTGTGGTTTCTGGCGGAACCGCATGTCCCCTGGCGTAGAAAAAACCGCTGCCGACGCACGCGGTGCGCAGAGCGCCGGCCTCCTGGGCGCGAACGTTGGGGTCGGCGTCGGCGAGGCGCGCCATGTCGATCACCGGAAGCGTCGCGAGATCGGCCTCGCGCGCGGCTAGTCCGTTCATCTGGCCGTTCATGTCAGCCTTTCACCTTGCCTTGGCGCGCGTTTCGCACCCATGGAGCGCAGGATACCCGCGATCGGAGGGCCGGCCCATCAATCTGGACATCGAAAAGCGCTCGATCGACTTCGTGCCCGAAAGCGAGCGCCATGGACGGGTGCGGGACCAGGGTCCGTTCTGGTTTCTGGCCAATTTCCAGTTCTTCGCCATAGCCATCGGGTTCGTGGGGCCGAGCCTGGGCCTGTCGCTGGGTTATGCGGCCCTGGCCGGCGCGATCGGCATCCTGATCGGCACCTGCATCCAGGCGTTCCACGCCTCTCAGGGGCCAGAGATGGGCCTGCCCCAGATGATCCAGTCACGCGCCCAGTTCGGCTATCGCGGCGTGGTGGTTCCTCTGATCGGCGATATGCTCAGCCTGGTCGGCTACAATGTCGTCGCCACGGTGCTGATCTCCGAAGGCATGCACGGGCTGTGGGGCGTGAACCGGGCGGCGACCGCGGCCTGTGTCACGATCGTCATCGCCACACTGGCGATCTGGGGGCATGACTGGCTGCACCGGGCTTTCAGGCTGATGTTCTGGATCAGCCTGCCGTTGTTTTCCGCCCTGACCCTGGCGATCCTGCTTGGGAAGGCCGGCGGCGCGGCGCACGGCCACGGCGGCTTCAACTGGCCCGCCTTCGTCACCCAGGTTGCTTCGGCCGCCAGCCTGAATGTCACCGCCGCGCCCTATGTATCAGACTACACACGCTATCTGCCCAGCCGAACCCGGCGCGGCGCGCTGATCCTAAACGTCTTCGCCGGATCGAGTCTCTCCGCGATCTGGCTGATCGCCCTGGGCGCCTGGCTGGCGACACGGATGGGGGCCACCGACGGCCTGGTGGCGATCCGGCTGTCGGGAGACGTGCTGGCGCCGGGCCTGGGCTCGGTATTGGCGGCCACCTCGATCGCGGCGCTGGTCGCCACAATGGGCATGAGCACCTACAGCGGCATGCTGACCGCCTTCACCACCGCCGACTGCCTGCGCCCGGTACGGCCGACCCGGCTGTCGCGTATCCTGGTGGTGATCGCCGTCGCCCTGTTCGGCTTCGGCGTCGCGGTCTCTTTCGGCGGGGACGCGGTGACCTGGCTGAATGGCATGCTGGTGATCGTGCTGTATTTCCTCATTCCGTGGACCGCCGTGAATCTGATCGACTATTTCTTCCTGCGGCGGGGTCGCTATGCGGTGCTTGACCTGTTCACGCCGCGCGGCGTCTACGGCGCCTGGGGCGCGCGGGGCCTGTTTGCCTATGCGGTAGGCTTCTTCGCCAGCCTGCCGTTCTTCGTGGTGCCCAATGTCTATACAGGGCCTATGGCGGCGCGGCTGGGTGGGGTGGATTTTGGCTGGCTGGTGGGCCTGGTCGCCTCGGGCCTGACCTATCTGCTGGTCAGCCTCGGGTTCGATCCAGCTAGCGAGGATCAAGCCATAGCGGCCAGCCGGTTGGCGATGGCGAAACTGAGGACCAATGAGGCCGGCCCGGAGCCGCCTCACCCGCGCTGATCGGTTCCGTCCTTGAGCAGCGACACGTGGGCCGAGCAGACCTTCCATCCCTGGCCCGTGCGGATCCAGGTCTGGCTCTGGCGGCCTAGCTGACCGGAGCCCTGGCGGCGGAACTCGGTGTTGACCACCGCCATGTCGGATCCCAGCGTCAGGATCTCGACCCGCAGGCGCTCCCGCGTGGGCGAGCCGCCGGATCGGCCCACGCGGAACGCGGTTATGGCCGTGAACCCATAGAGGTTTTCAGCAACGCCAAGGCGCACGGTGTGGGGCGAGTCCCAGAAGAAGCCATCCAGCGCCTCAAGGTCGTTGTCCATCAACGCCCGCTCATAGGCGTCCGAGGCCTGGGACATCTCGGCGACTGCGGCGGGGTCGTTGATGATCAGGTCACGCCCTTCGGCGCATGGGCCGCGACGACACCCAGCCGCTCAAGCCGCAGCGCGGCGGCCAGGGCCAGATCCTCGCGCCAGGCCGGAGCGATGATCTGCACCCCGACCGGCAAAAGGCCGGGCCGGTTGACCGGCGCGGCGACCACCGGCAGGCCGATGAAGCTGATAGGCTGGGTGTAGGCGCCGAGGTTGCGGCGCACCGAGACCGGTTGGCCGTCGAGCATCATGGTCGCCTGGCCGATCAGCGGCGCGGGGCAGGGCGTCGTCGGCGCGAGCAGAATGTCGTAGCCGGCAAATGAACATTTCAGCTCATTTCGGAACATCACGCGCCATGCACGCGCCAGGTTCACCACATCGTCCGGCACCATCGTCCCCGCGCGCAATCGGTCTCGGACAGCGGGGTCATATTCGTGCGCGCGGGCCATGATGTCGGCGAGATGCAGCCGGGCGCCTTCGTATGTGGTCAGGCAGAACGCCGCCGACCGGGCCGCCTCGGCGCCGGGCAGTTCGACACCGAAGGTTCCGCCCAGCGCCTCGCCGGCCAGGGCGAGGCTTGCAAGCACCTCCGGAAAGGCCCCCTCGGTGAACCAGCCGCCGAGCACTCCGACCCTCAGCGGCCCGGCGGCCAAGGCCTCGAGGTTCGGTCCGACCGCCGCGCCGGGGTCTGCCATGACGTCATAGGCGGCCGCCAGGTCCGCGACGTTGCGGGCGAAAGGACCGGCGTGGTCCAGGCTATCGACGAACGGGAACACACCCTCGCGGTCCAGGCGGCCAAAGGTTGGTTTGAGGCCGAACACGCCGCACAGGCCGGCGGGGACTCGGATCGAACCGTTGGTGTCGGAGCCCAGGGCCAGCGGGACCAGACCGGCCGCCGTCGCCGAAGCCGAGCCGCCGGACGAGCCGCCGGCGATGCGGGCGAGGTCGTGGGGATTGTGGGTCGGGCCGTATTGGGCGTTTTCGGTGACGAAGCCATAGGCGAACTCGTCCATGTTCAGCGCCCCGACCAGGATCGCCCCCGCGGCCTTGAGCCGGGCGATCAGCGGGGCGTCGCGCGCGGCCGGAGGGGCGTCGCGGCGAATGATCGATCCCGCCAGAGTGGTCACGCCCTGGATGTCGAACAGGTTCTTCACCGCGAACGGGACCCCGGCCAGGACGCCCGCGGGCGCGCCCGAGGCGATGCTCGCGTCCAGCCGCCGCGCGTCGGCCAGCGCCTGATCGACCAGCACCAGGGTGAAGGCGTTCAGGGCCGGATTTCGTTGCCCGATATCGGCCAGGGTCTGGCGGACGACGGCCTCGGCGGAGGTCCGGCCGGCCTTGACGTCGGCGGCGATCTCCAGCGCTCCCCTCATGGCTCGAAAGCCTCCGAGGGCGGCCCATCGGGCAGCCGGTCACCCATCGCCGCCGCCAGGATCCTGGCGTGGCCGAGCAGCACCCGCAGGTTCTCCTCGACCGCGGGCAAGTCGTCCGGGCCAATCGACAGCCTCTCGCCGGCGATTGCGGCGAGGGTGGACATGTCCGCCTCGTCGAGGTGCCAAAACGGGCGTTCGGGCGCGGATTTCATGGCGAGCGTGCTTCCCTGCTTTCCAGCCCCGGCGATAAACCGCGATCACGCCCTTGACGAGGGCCGCCCCCTGCCCTGGTTGGCTAGACGCCGCAAAAGGACT
>JANYFU010000598.1 GCA_025359665.1 Caulobacteraceae bacterium | reverse complement strand
GACACCCGAACAGCGGGTCAAGCTGTCCAGCGTGATGGCCGAACTCCACGCGCCGTCGTGATCGGCGCGGCTCGCCAGTATCGCCGCCTTGCCATCGTTAGGCGCGGGGTTCATGGGGCGAGGAGCCATGACCGATACCCTGCTGATCATCGACGATGACATCCGGCTCTCGGACATGCTGCGCCAGTATCTGTCCGGGGCCGGGTTCCAGGTGGAGGCTCGATTGACCGGCCGGGCCGGAGTCGAGGCCGTCACCCGCCCCGCTCCAGGAGGCGCTTCCTATGACGCGGTGATCCTAGATATCATGCTGCCGGACCTCGACGGTCTCGAGGTGTGCCGCCAGATTCGCGCCCACGGCGATGTTCCGATCTTGATGTTGACCGCCCGGGGCGAGGACACCGACCGGATCGTCGGTCTGGAACTGGGGGCCGACGACTATCTGCCCAAGCCGTTCAATCCCCGCGAATTGTTGGCGCGGGTCAGGGCGATCCTGCGGCGCCGACGCGATCCGGGTGGCGCCGCGTCCGATACGCTGCGGTTCGGCAGGCTGGAGATCGACGGTGGATCACGATCGGCGCGGATCGACGGCGCCGCTCGGACGCTGACGTCCTATCAGTTCGACCTGCTGCTCGCCATGGCCCGGAACCCAGGCCGGGTGCTGTCGCGGGAACGGCTGATGGATCTCACCCGCGGCGAGGAGCTTGAGGCGTTCGATCGTTCGATCGACGTGCATATCTCCAGGCTGCGCGCCGTGCTGGAGGATGAGCCCGCCCATCCCCGGCGCATCATCACGGTGCGCGGCGCCGGGTATGTGTTCGCCCGTGTCCAGGACCATGCCTGAGGCGCCGCCCGGCCCGCGCCGCGGCCTGTTCTGGCAGGTCTATCCGACTCTTCTCATCAGCCTGGTTCTGGTGGCGGTTCTGGGCGCGCTCGCCTGGCATCTGTTTGGGGGGGTGTCGATGGGCCCTGGGCCGGGCTCCGGCATGCACGCGGCCAGACGTTTCCGCATGCACAGCCTGGGGATGTTGCTGACCGTCGCCGCCGTGGTCGGCGTCGCCGCCTATCCCGTGGTCGGCAGGATCACCCGCCGGCTCGAAGCGCTCAGGCTGAGCGTCGAGGCCTGGGGCGGTGGTGACCTCGGCCGTCGCGCCGCCGTTGAGGGAGGCGATGAGATCGCCGCCGTGGCCGCCAGCTTCAATGCCGCGGCGGATCGGGCCGATGCATTGCTGTCGGCTCACAAGGCCCTTCTGGCCCACGCCAGCCATGAACTGCGGTCGCCGCTCACCCGTCTGTCGCTGGCTGTGGAGATGCTGGTCGGGACGGCCGATGGCGAGTTCGCGCCAAAGGTGCGTCGGGAGATCGCCGAACTGGATGGCCTGGTCGAGGAGATTCTGCTGGCCAGCCGCCTCGACCACGGCGCCGATATGGGTGACCGCGAGCCGGTGGACTGTCTGGCCCTGGCGGCTGAAGAGGCCGCGCGCGCCGGCGTGACAGTCCGCGATGTGCCGCCAGGCGCCCCAGCCTTCGAGGTCCAGGGAGCCTCTCGCCTTTTACGCCGGATGATCCGCAATTTGATTGAAAACGCCTTGAAGCATGGCGCGGCGCCCATCGAGATCGAGGTGTCGCACAATCGGTCGCCAGGCCAGCCGCCGACCATCGTCATCGCCGTTCATGACCATGGACCGGGCATTCCGGCCAGCCTCCAGGCCCGCGTGTTCGAACCTTTCTTCCGCCCCGACGGCTGGAGTGAGGAAGCTGGTAGCTGGGGCCTTGGCTTGTCCTTGGTGCGTCAGATCGCGCAACGCCATGGCGGACGCGCAACTTGCCGCGATTCTGGCGGCATGGCGGGCGGTGTAACCACCTTTACTGTGACGCTACCCGCCATCGGCGATGCGTAACAGATAGCGGCCGTAGTCGGTCTTGGCGAACCGCTGGCCGGCTGCCCGCAGTTGGTCGCGGTCGATGAAGCCGTGGGTGAAGGCGATTTCTTCCAGGCTGGCGATATAGACCCCTTGGCGCTTCTGCAGCGTCCGCACGAATTCCGAAGCCTCCAACAGGCTGTCGTGGGTGCCGGTGTCGAGCCAGGCGTAACCCCGGGACATCGGCTCCACATAGAGGTCGCCAGCCTCCATATACATGCGGTTGAGATCGGTGATCTCCAGCTCCCCTCGCGCCGAGGGTTTCACCTGTTTGGCGAAGGCCACCACCCTTTCGTCATAGAAATACAACCCGGTCACGGCCTGGGTTGATTTTGGATGGGCGGGCTTTTCCTCGAGGCTGATCGCCTTGCCGTCCGGGTCCAGCTCGACGACGCCGTAAGCGGTGGGATCGTCCACATGATAGGAGAACACCGTCGCGCCTCTGGTTCGGGAGGCCGCGCGTTGGAGCAGGGCGCTCATGCCGGCCCCGAAGAAGATGTTGTCGCCGAGCACAAGCGCGGCGGGATCGCCGTTCAGGAAGTCCTCGCCGATCAGGAACGCCTGGGCCAGGCCGTCGGGGCTGGGTTGCACCGCATAGACGATGCTGAGTCCGAACTGTTCGCCCGAGCCGAACAGGCGGCGATAGTTATCGATAGCTTCGGGTGAGGAGATGATCAGGATTTCCCGGATTCCGGCCAGCATCAGCACGGACATCGGATAATAGATCATCGGTTTATCATAGATCGGCAGTAGCTGCTTATTAATTGCCAAGGTTGCCGGATGCAGGCGCGTACCCGAACCCCCGGCTAGAATTATGCCCTTCATCGCCGAGAAATCCCCCAAATGTGCATAGACTAGGCTGTCTTCACGCCCAGGCGCTCGCCGGAATAGGTTCCCGCCAGGATCGGCCGCCACCACCACTCGTTGTCCAGATACCAGCGCGTGGTCGCCTCGATGCCCTCATCGAACGTCACCTGCGCCGTCCAGCCAAGCTCCCGCTCCAGTTTGGTCGGGTCGATCGCATAGCGGTGGTCATGCCCCGGCCGGTCGGTGACATAGGTGATCTGGCTTTCATAGGCCTTGCCGTCGGCGCGTGGGCGCAGCCGGTCGAGGGTGGCGCAGATGCGCTGGACCACCTCCAGGTTGGTGCGTTCAGCCCGGCCGCCGATGATGTAGCTCTCCCCCGGCGTCCCGGTCTCGAACACCCGGGTCAGGGCCCGGACATGGTCCTCGACGAACAGCCAGTCGCGGATATTGTCACCCTTGCCGTAGATCGGCAGCGGCTCGCCGGCCAAGCCCTTGATGATGATCAGCGGGATCAGCTTTTCGGGGAAATGATAGGGGCCGTAGTTGTTGGAGCAGTTGGTGATCAGGGTCGGCAGGCCGTAGGTTTCCTGCCAGGCTCGCACCAGATGGTCGGACGACGCCTTCGACGCCGAATAGGGGGAGCGGGGCGAATAGGGCGTGGTCTCGGTGAAAAAACCCTCCGCTCCGAGCGACCCGAACACCTCGTCGGTCGAGATATGATGGAAGCGGAAGCCCGTGCGCGCGGGGCCTTCCAATCCCTTCCAATAGTCCAGCACCGCCGAGAGCAGAACGAAGGTGCCGACAATATTGGTTTCGATGAACGCCGCCGGTCCGTCGATCGACCGATCCACATGTGATTCGGCCGCCAGATGGGTCACCACCTCGGGGCGGAAGTCCGTGATCGCCGCCCGCATGGCGTCGGCGTCGCAGATATCGGCCTCCAGGAAGGCGTAGCGGTTGCTCGCCGCCACGCCTTGCAGCGAGGCGAGGTTGCCCGCGTAAGTCACCTTGTCGACGTTCAGCACCTGGTGCTCGGTGTTTTCGATCAGGTGCCGTACCAGGGCCGAGCCAATAAATCCGGCCCCGCCGGTGACGAGGATTCGCTTGCTGGTTTGGGTCATGTTCCGGGAGTCATGTTCAGGGGATCGGGGGCTCTGACGGGAGGGGAGACAGAGGGTCGCCGTCGTAGACAAAGGGGCTATCAAATTCCGCCAGGGTCGGCAGGCGGGTATCTTTGTCGGATAACAACGGAGCCGCGCCATCCAGCGGCCATGCGACGGCCAGGGCCCGGTCGTTCCAGATCAGGCCGCCGTCGCACTCGGGCGCGTAAAGGTCGCTGACCTTATATTCCACCTCGGTGTCGGGCTCGAGGGTCAGGAAGCCATGAGCGAAACCCACGGGCACAAACAGTTGGTGGCCGTTTTCGGCGCTCAGTTCGGCGGCCACCCATTGGCCATAGGTCGGGGAGTGCTTGCGAACATCCACCGCCACATCCCAAATCCGGCCGCGTACGCATCGAACAAGCTTGTCCTGACCCCGGGGCGGCGTCTGGAAGTGCAATCCACGCAAAACCCACGGGCTACGCGACAAAGAGTGATTGTCCTGTTGGAATTGGACGTTCACGCCCAGCCGGGCGTATTTTTCGCGGTTGTAGGTCTCGACGAACCAGCCACGATCGTCGCCGAACCGGCGTGGGCGTATCAGCTTTACTGGGGCCACGGTCTCCACCTTTGCAATGAGGTCACGGCGATGGCCGGCCGCAAGCGGGTTTGTCGGCGGGCGTGACTAGCCCGCGACGGATTCCAACGCCGGATGCTGGTGGTCGAAATACTGACCCCGCGCGGCCAGGAGCCATAGATAGACAGGAACCGTCGGTTCCATGAACCGGTAGCCCTGTCCGAAGCCGTCGTCGCCGACCTCGATCAGCACTTGGTTCTTGGCTAGGCTCTCGATGGTGGCCTGGGCGTCGTGGATAGAGGACGCTTCGGCGTGTATCGAGGTGATATCCTCGACATTGAACCAGCCGCCGGTGCTCTGAGCGGCGCCGGCCAGAGCGCCCAGCACGGGCAGTTGACCCCGCCTGACCAGGCCGTCGATCTGAAGCTGCGAGCGCCGCGAGATTCGACCCTTGAATTCCTCGACCGCCTCTTCGGTGGCTATGCCCACGTCATCGCCATTGACGGTCAACCGGCCATCGTCGACGGCCACCAGAGCCGAGCGATGGCTCAGCAGGGTCGCCAGATACGGAAAGCCCATGCAGCGCGCGATGATCGCCTGGATGGCGGGCTCTTCGAAATGAAGGTCGCTGATCGTTTCGCCATTCTTGACGATGCTGCGCACCTCCGCGGGAGTCATCTTTGGGACCCTGAGGGCTGAGACGTTACGCTGAATGGAAGGCACATTGGCGATCAGCTCGGTCAGGTTCGCGGCGACGCCGGCGATCAGCATCTGAACCCGGACCGACTGGTCCGACAGGGTCTTCAACAGCTCGGCGATGCCGCGGCGGAAGTCTTCGGATTCGGCGCGATCAAACTCGTCGAGGATGACCAGGACCCGGGTCCCCTCGATCCGCGCCAGGGCGTCGCTGGCGCCGCGGACGCCGACCTGCTCGGGACCCAGCAGGCTGAGCAGGGTGTCCCCCCGCTCGCCCTCTCGGCTGGTGGGGCCATAGCCACTATGAAACATCAGGGGGATGCGCGCGGCGATGGCGCGAAAGGTCTCGTCAAATTCGGACCGGGCGCCACAGGTGACATAAACCACCAGATACCGGGCCTCCTCGGCCGACTTGGCCAGAACCTGGAGCAGGGAGGTCTTGCCGATACCCCGCTCGCCGTAGATCACCGTGTGGAGCCGCTGGTCCTCGATCGAACGGATCAGAGTGGTCATCAGTTTGGTTCTACCGGCAAACATTCGGCGGTCGGTCACCGGTTGCGCCGGCGTATAGGCATTGCGCAGCCTGGATCTGATCAGCGCGAATCGATCGGCGCGTTTGGGATCAAGCTGGTCGCCCGCGGTGGCATGGAAGCGCGGGAAGGTCTCGCCGTCCTCTTGCGACCTCTCGGAAAGTGATACGCCGGCGGTATGATATAGATATTTTTCTTCGCTTGCCGTTCGCGCGCGCGTGGATTTGCGCCAGGGTAGAAGTCCATCGATCCAGCTCATGCTTTTCCCTAAATGCGCCGGCGGCGCGAGCTAACGAAGCGTTCAATCCTGGGCGCGGCAAGGCCGCGATACCCCTATAGGGTCTGATTGAAAGGCTTCAAGACATACAAAACGTAGCCTACGACCGCGAGAATGATCACAATAGCCAGCCAATCCAGTCCGAGTCCCTTTGGGGTCGGATTGCCCACCCAGTTCGCAACCGCGCAGCCAATTGCGGGCGGAGCGTACTGATACATATGGTCCCGGGGCTCGGCAGCGGTGGAACGTTGCAGGAACAACACGACCAGACCCGCGAATATCACCATCGTCAGCAAATCGTAAATTGTGTTCACGTCGTCCAGATCCCCAGGTCGCCGATCATTCGATCGCCGATGAATTGTGTCCTTAAAGGCGAGATGCGGCTTTTTTTTAACAGTCTCAACGATGTCCCTCGGCGAGGCCGCGTCATATCGCCCGAAAGGGGGTTAGCCCCTAACGCCGCGTACCCTAAAATCGTTCCCTGATCATTCAGACGCCCTGGCGACGTCGAAGAATGTATCATAAATTGGAGTCCTCATGGCGATTAAAAAGAAAAAAATAAGTCTAAACACTATTATTCGAGAGTGGATTCTCGTAAATCGTTATAAGAAAAACGAATTTCCTGCAAATTTTAGTTATGAGTGGGACGAGATACATTATAATCGAATGGCAGTCACCAATCTTCTGCTGTCTGAAATGGGAATTACGCGATACTTGGAGATCGGCTGCGCTGGAAATGATCTTTTCGACGCGGTCCTGGCGGATGAAAAAATAGGGGTCGACCCCCGCCGTGGCGGCACCCATCGCATGACCAGCGACGCCTTTTTTTCAACCTACGATGGCGAGGCGTTCGATCTGGTGTTCATCGATGGATTGCATCTTTATCAACAGGTGCGGCGAGATTTGGACGGAGCCTTGCGCGTTTTGAAGCCCGGGGGCTGGATCGCGATTCACGATATGTTGCCCAGGGACTGGCTTGAGGAGCACGTGCCGCAGATTCGCACCCGGGGCTGGACAGGCGATGGGTGGAAAGTGGCTTTCGAGCTACTGGCGTGCCCGGACGTTGAGTTCAGGATGCTGGCCATCGATCATGGCGTCGTGGTCGTGAAGCCGCTGCGTGACAGTCCCGTTATACCCGACCTGTCCGCCACGCTGCGCGATGAACGGTTTGGCTATCTATTTCATCATTTCGCGCTTTTGCCCGTCGTGGGATATCATGAAGCCGCGGCCTGGATCACCGCGCGCCGCGCACAGCTTGGTGGCGACGCGCCCGCCGCGACAGCTTAAGGATAGTCCATGAGAGATATCATCGACGTGAAGGGCGCCTCCGGCGCCGTCTACCGGTTCACCCGCTTTCGGGATGGAAATCCCTTGTCGGCCATGGGCGGCAACTACATCTACGCACGCGAGGAAGCGGGCGGTTCGGTGATCGTGCATGCCGGAGAGGCGCAGAATTTGCTGACGGGCGCGGCCCTTGACTGGGACCGCGCCGTTCGCGAGCACGCCGCCGATGGTCTGTTTACGCGGCTGAACATTTCCGAGGCCGTGCGCCGGCGGGAGCACGCCGATATCATCAACGCGGGTCCGTTGCCGATGAACCCGCTCGCTCCAACGGAGCCTACCTGAACATCAGCTATCCCCGGCCGGAGCCTGAAACAATCGATTGAGCTCGCCGCCGGGCGCGGCCCGGCTGAAGGCGCTGAAGGTTCCTTCGGTGGCGATTTCCCGAGCTGATCTCAGGAATTCCCCCCAAGCGGTTCGCGCCAGCGACCCCCCGACGCTGATCCGTCTTACCCCGAGCGCCGCCAATGTCGCTACTGGCAGCCCGGGGGTCAGGACATTTACCGGCTTGGGGCTTACGGCCCTGACCACCTCGCCGATCTGGCCTTCCTCACGCAGGCCGGGCGCATAGAGGCAGTCGGCGCCGGCCTCGGCGTAGGCGATCAGGCGTCGCAGGGTTTCCGTAAGGTCGGGCTTGCCGGTGATGAACCCCTCCGAGCGGGCGGTGAGCATAACCGTGGGGTCGGCCGCGTCGATTGCCGCGCGGGCGGCCGATATCCGGGCCACCGCCAGATCGAAATCATAGAGGGGGGCCGCCGCGTCTCCGGTGCTGTCCTCCACCGAGAGGCCGGCGATACCGGTGGCCACCGCGCGGGAGACATTCGCGGCCACCCCGTCGGGCGTATCGGCGAAGGCGTTTTCGAAGTCGGCGTTGAGCGGAATATCGACCCGTGCCGCCAGGGCGGTCAGATGGGCCAGCACCTCTTCCAGCGAAACCTTGTTGTCCGGCTTACCCATCGACCATGCCATGCCGGCGCTGGTCGTCGCCAGAGCCGCGAAGCCGAGGTTCTGCAGGGCGACCGCCGACCCGACATCCCATGGATTGGGTATCACGAAGCATCCGGACCGGTGCAACGCCTGGAAAGTTTGCCGTTTTTCGGCTGTCGTTTGGGGCATCGTATCTCTCTCCCGTGTCACGCGGTGTTCAGTTGCTGGGTGGTTTTAGCCGATCCGGGCCGACGGGGCGAACAGGGTGGCGGGCAGGTCTGATCCGTGCGATTTGCCCCTCATCACCATATCGACGAGGCTTGTTCCAAGATGACCGATGCTTGCGCCCAGGGTGTCGACACCGGCTTCGTGGCTCTGGGCTACGCCAAGGTGGCGTTTCTCGGTGTGATCCAGGGCATAACCGAACTCATGCCGATTTCCTCGACCGCGCACATGCGCGTCGTGCCGGCTCTGCTGGGCTGGCGGGATCCGGGTTCCGCCTTTTCCGCCGCCATGCAGCTGGCCGCGCTAGCCGCGGTGATCAGTTATTTCTGGGCCGACGTCAGCCGGCTGGCGGGCCAGAGCGTCGTGGCGCTGGGCCGGCGCCGGTTCAATGATCCGTCGTTGCGCCTGGTGGTGTGGATTGGCCTTGCCACCACCCCGATCGCGATCGCGGGGCTGGTGTTGTCGCCGGTCCTTAATCGATGCGGCTCGCCGATGCGCGGGCTGGGCGTGATCGGCTGGGCCTGCATTGGCATGGCTATCCTGCTGGCCATCGCCGAGCTGGGAGCGCGTCACCGCCGCTCAATCGCCGATGTGACCCTGATCGACGCGCTGATTGTCGGCGTCGCTCAGGTCGGAGCCTTGATCCCCGGCGTATCGCGATCGGGATCGACGCTGACCGCCGCCCTGGGGCTTGGCTTCAAGCGCGAGGAAGCGGCGCGGTTTTCCTTTCTGCTGGGCCTGCCGGCCATCGCCCTGGCGGGGTTCAAGGAGATTTGGGAGTTGCACAAGGCCCATCTCGACGCCCACGGCTGGTCTGTCCTGGTGGTCGGTCTGGTGGTCGCCTCGATCTCCGCTTTCGTGGCGATCTGGGGGCTGATGCGGATACTGGAGCGCTTCTCGGCGTGGCCGTTCGTTGTCTATCGCGGCCTTCTGGGTGTCGGCCTGCTGGTCGGCCTGTCCATGGGCTGGCTTACCTGACGATCCTTTGGCCTGACGATCCTTTGGCCTGAACGACCCTTTGGCCTGACCCGACCAGAAAAAACCCAGGGCCGAGGCTCTGGATAGTGAAGTCCCAGCGTTGAACGTAAGGGGCGCGCGGAAAGGCCCGAGCGCCCCGTAATCGCTAGGCCGCATGTGGCAAGGCCAGCAGCATGCCGCCGGCGCTTTGAGCCGTGCTGGAGGACATGGAGGCGACCGACGAGCCGACCCCAAGGCTGGCCATGGCCGAGACCATCTGATTGACCGCACTGTTGGCGGCCGGCGACGGGGCCAGACCCGTGCCGTTGTAGGTTACCAGGGTATGGCCACCGCCGTCGTTGACCATGACGAAATTCGCCTGGGTGTAGTTGCCGGTCATCTTGATCGTCGAGATCAGCGATCCGTCGGTCACGGTCAGCACGCCATTGGTCATGCTACCGGTGTAGGTGAGGGTGGCGGTGGCGATCGCAATGTTGCCAAGATCGATCTTGCTGACCACCGCGCCATTGGTCGCCAGACCCGCCACCGTGCCGCTGAATTTCTGGGCCAGATCGATCTTGAACGTACCCGACGATCCGGTTTGGAAGGTTACAGTCTGAGCCGCCGCCCCACCCACCGACTGGCCGATCTCCAAGTTCGAGGTTCCGGACAACTGCTCCGCGCCAGTCCCGGTGACGTTGCCGTTGATGGTCACATTGCCGCCGTTGGCCTTGATCGTGCCGGTGTTGAAGACGCTGTTTATCACCGACAGGTTGCCGCCCGTGGCCTCCAGAATGCCGGCATTATTCATCTGAACGCCCGCGAGGTTGATGGTCAGGCCGCCCGCCAAGGTGGCGTTTATGACGCCGGCGGTCTCGTTGGTCAGGTACATCGCCCCGCCGGCGCCAATCATGCCGCCACCGGAGATCGTGTTGTTGACGTTGTCCAGCAGGACGTTTGCCCCAACCTGAATGATCTGGTCGGTGCCTGTGCCGCCCGACAGGACGAGGTTTCCGCCGCCGCTCAGGGTCACCGCCGAACTTCCCAGACGGATGTAGGTGGCGTTCGCGCCGCCGGCCACGTTGATCGTGCCGGCGTTGTTGATCGCCCCGTAGAGGTAGAGGCTTGAGTTGTTGTTCACCACGACGTTCGAGCCGGCGGCGATGTTGACAGCCTGCCCCTGTACGGTGCCGTTCAGTCCGCCGTTGGACCCGCTCACGACGTCGATAACCGCCGTGCCGGTGGTGGTCAGGGTGCCGCCGGATATATTGCTTCCTTGCAGATCGATATGGCCCGTGCCGGTCGCCGTCATCAGGCCAGTATTGAGCAAAGTTCCGTTCGAGATCGTGTTATCGATGTTGGTGTTGAAGACCAGCAGACCGCCCGCGCCGACCACTGTTGTCGCCGACTCGATCAGGCCGTAGTTCCCGATTGTCGAACCATCATAAAGGGTCAGGGCTGCGGTCTGATTAGCATTGATCACCCCTTTAGTTTGATTGGTCAGTTGCAAGAAACTGTTGTTACCGATGTTTCCGGCGCCAGAGATGGTATTATCGACATTGATCAGAGATTGAACGCCGCCATTAGTCTGGATATCGTTGTTGACGCTATTGCTCAGATTTATCTTACCGGCACCACTTAGTGTCGTCGCATTCGAGATCTTTATGTAGGTGTTATTGGCGCCGCCTTGCAGATTGATCGAACCACTCTTCGTGCTGATCATCCCGTTCAGATAAAGGGTGGCGTTGTTCTGCACGTTGAAGACAGACGAGTTGGTGAGAATTTTCACCGACCCGTCCAGCGCGGCGGTGTAGCCGCTATCCACCTGGATAACCGAAGGGTTGTTGGCGGTCGAAATCAGAGTGCCGCCCTGGATCGTGGCGCCTTGCAGTTCGACCGTGGCGCCGTGCTTTATGCCAGAGGTCGTCACACCAAGCGCCTCGATCTTGCCGCCGCCGGTCTGGTTGACGACTGTGTTGATGATCAGCAGGTCGCCGCCGGCTGTGGTGAAGCCGACCGGCGTCGTGGCCTCGAGGATCCCATTGTTGGTAACGCCGCCGTTGACATAGATCTCCAACTGCCCCAGCTGGCCGGACATAGGTGGGCCGGCAGCCTGGTTGGCGTTGATCACCCCTAGTTTGCCGTTGATCAGGGTCATCTGATTGGCCCCGATGTCACCGGACCCCTGGATGGTGTTGTTGATGTTGTTCAGAGTTTCTGTGTAACCGTCGATCCCGTAGATTCGGTTATTCGGCGTATTCGTCAGTTGAATAATTCCGCCGGCCGCCAGCGGATTGCTCGATGTCAGGGTGACAACAGGACTTTGCAAGAGAAGGTTGGTGAAGTTCACTCCGCCGGCGACGCCCAGCGTGATCACGCCGTTGTTGCTGATCGTTCCCCGAATATAGAGGTTGGAATTGTTGGCCGCATTGATGTTGCTGCCCGCGGCTATGACGATTGGCGCGCCTGTATAGGTGCCGTCCAGATAGCCATTCTGTCCAGTCAAGACATCGATATAGGCGCCCGCGACCGAGGTCAGGGTGCCGCCATAAATCACCGAACCCGCCAGGTCGATATGCGCGCCCGAAACCGTGGCGCTGAGCTTGCCGGCGTTGCTGTTCTGGGTGTTGTCGACGCTGCTGCTTTGCAGAAGCACATTGCCGGTCGCGTTGGTCGCTTCGATAAGTCCTTTGTTGGTGATCCCGCCATTCACGTAGAGCGTGAGTTGTCCGGCCTGGTTGGCGTTGATCACGCCGGCGGTCTCGTTGGCCAGCGTCATCTGGTTGGCGCCGATCTGACCGATACCGGAGATGGTGTTGTCGATGTTGTCCAGTGTGTTCAGGTAGCTGGTGCTACCATAGACGCGCGCGTTAACGCCGTTCAGGACGAGCGAGCCGCCGCCGCTCAGGGCGGTCAATGGGCTCGCCAGCCGCACATCGGTGTTGTTGACCCCGGCATTCACATTGATCGCGCCGTGGTTGACGATAGCGCCGTAGAGGTAGAGCGCCGCGTTATTAGCCAGATTGATGTTTGTGCCGGCCGTGATCGTCAGCGGGAGACCGGGGTCGGCGCCGTAGAGGCTCCCGTTCTGACCCGAAGCCACCAGAATCTGAGCGCCGGCGACGGCGCTCACGGAGCCGCCATAGATTATTGTGCCAGACAGCGAGACCGTCGCGCCTGACGTGGCCGCCTTGACCTGGCCGGTATTGCCGTTGCCCTCGTTGTCGACACTATCGTTGAGCAGATTGAGGCCGCCCGCGCCGGTGGCTTCCAGGATACCGCTATTGGTGATGCCACCACTGACCTGAACCGTCAGGGCGTTGACGGCGTCGCTGGCGTTGATGACCCCGGCGCTTTCGTTGACTAGCGTCAGCTGGGCGGCGCCGAGGTTGCCGGCCCCGGAAATGGTGTTGTTTACGTTATCCAGCACGAAGGCGCCGGTGTTGCCGTAGATCCGGTCATTGACGGATCCGCCCATGACGACCTGCCCGCCGCCGGTGAGCACTGTCGTGGGCGCGGCGTTCGAGCCGACCCTGAGGTCGGTATTGTTGACGCCGGACAGCAGGTTGATCGCGCCCTGGTTGTTGATTGTCCCAAACAGATTGATCGTCCCGTTATTCTGGTCATTGAGATTCGAGCCGGCGGAGATCGTCAACTGGCCAGAGGCGGGCGTGCCGTAAAGATAGCCGGTCTGACCGCTCTGCACCTGGATCGCGGCGGTCGCGCCCACCGAGGTCAAGGTCCCGCCGGCGATGGTGGCGCCTTGCAGGTTCACGACCGCGTTGGCGCCCGTGGCTTCGACCGTGCCGCCGGTGTTGGTGATGCTGTCGTTCAAGAGGTTCAGGCCGCCGGCGGCCGTAGCTTCCAGCAATCCCGTGTTGGTGATCCCGCCAGTGACCTGCAGCGTCAGAGCGTTGGTGGCGTTGTTGGCGTTGATGACACCGGCCGACTCGTTGGTCAGAGTCATTTGGCCGTCGCCGATATTGCCGACGCCGGAGAAAGTGTTGTTCTTGTTGTCGAGCACGTTGGCGGCAACGGCGCCGTAGATAACGTTATTCCCGGAGACACCCAGCACCACCGAACCGCCGCCGGTAAATACGGTCGTGGCTGACGTCAGCTTCAACTGGGCCAGGTTGGCTGCGCCGTTCATCACCAAGCCGCCGCCGACCACCGCGCTGGTGTTGTTAAATGTGCCGCCAACGTTCAGGATGGTATTGTTGGCCATGGTGATTTGGCCGGCGTTGGCGCCCGTCGGAAATGCGACCGACTCGGTGCCGTTGGTCATCGAGAACGTCAGATTCGCGCCGATCGCCAGCGTGGCGCCCGCGGCCGTCTGCACACTGTTGACCGTATCGGCGGCCGTGGTGGTCACCGTGTAGGTCCCCGTGGCGGTCAGCTTGGCGTCGTCCGCCGCGCCGGGCGGGCCTGCGGGATTCCAGTTCGCCGCCGTCTCAAAAGCGCCGCTGAAGCCGTTGGTCTTCCAAGTGAAGGTCGCCATGCACATCTCCTTGAGGTCAGGAGCCGTTCCTTAAGGTGGGGCGGCTCGCAAATGCTCACCTCGATCCTACGCCTCGGTTGTTTTCCTTCAAAGCCTCCGTTTCAGTAAGTCGATCTTTTTATAGTTAACAATTGTTACATAGCAGAGCGTAATGTCTAATTTCACTGGTGGTGGTCACAGATATCGGTACCTTCAAATCAAATTTGAAACGAAGTGAACAAAGACTCGATTTGAAACGATGCCGGATTCACCGTGTTGAGGCTGGCGATCGAATTGGCGTTCGGCGGTAACGGTGGTTTGCGAGCCGGCATCCCCCGTTGTTTCGTGGGGCCGGAGGCGGAGGAGCCTGCTCCAAGGCTGGCTATGGGCTGGCTTACCTGAATGGCCCCTCGAGCTTCACCCGGCCATAAAAAACCCAGGGCCGAAGCCCTGGGTAATAGAGTCTCGCCGTTGAACGGAGGGCGCGGACAGTCAGGTCCGCGCCACCCTCTATTGCTAGGCCGCGTGCGGCAGGGCCACGAGCATGCCGCCGCTGCTCTGAACCGCGCTGGAGGACATGGAAGCGGCCGATGAACCCGCCCCGAGACTGGCCATGGCCGAGACCATCTGATTGACGGCCGGCGAGGGGGCCATGCCGGTGCCGGTGTAGGTGACGTCGGTGTGACCGCCGCCGTCATTGGCTAGGTGGAAGTTCGCCTGGGTGTAGTTACCGGTCAGTTTGATCGTCGAGGTGATTGTACCGTCGGTGACGGTCAGGACCCCGTTGGTCATGCTGCCGGCGTAGGTCAGGGTCGCGGTCCCGATCGCCAGATTGCCCAGATCGATTGTCTTGCCCGTCGACAGCCCGGCGACCATGCCGGTGAAGCTCTGGGCGGTGTCGATCTTGAAGACGCCGGTCGCGCCCGCCGAGAAGGTCACCGTCTGGGCGGCGGTCGGCCCCGTGGAACTACCGATCTCCAGGCTGGACGTTCCCGAAAGCGTTTCTGTCCCGACGCCGCCGACGTTGCCGCCGATGGTGACATTGCCGCCGTTGGCGACGATCGACCCAGTGTTATAGACCGAATTGGCTACCGACAGAGCACTGCCGGTCGCTTCGATCAGGCCTGCATTGTTCGTCGTGACGCCGCCGAGGTTTATGGCGATGCCGCCGGCCAGGGTGGCGTTGATGGTGCCGCCCGCTTCGTTGGTCAGATACATCGCGCCGCCGTCGCCCAATCGTCCGGCGCCGGAGATGGTGTTGTTGACATTGTCGAGCTTGGCGTTGCCCTGGTTCTCGGTGATTCGGTCGTTGTTTGTGCCGCCGGCCAAAAGGACGTTGCCGCCGCCTGAAAGCGTCACAACGGAGCTGTTAAGCAGAACCTGCGTGGCGTTGGCCCCGCCGGTCAGCGTGATCGTGCCAGCGTTATTGATCGTGCCATAGAGATAAAGGGTGGAATTGTTGTTGACGATAAACGAGGTGCCGGCGGCGAGGTTGACTGCCTGGTTCAGAACCGTGCCGTTGAGGCCCGCCGACTGGCCGGAGACGACGTCGATGAAGGCCGACCCCGAACTGGTCAGGGTGCCGCCGTAGATATTGCTGTTCTGCAGGTCGATGTGGCCGGTCGTGCCGGCGGCGGTGATCTTGCCGGTGTTGAGTACGTTCGAGGTGTTGCCGTAGGTGTTGTCGATCACCGAGTTGAGGACGAACAGGCCACCTGCCCCCGCAACGCTGGTGTTGGACTCGATGGTGCCGAAGTTCAGAACAGACCGAGCAACCTGCAACGTCAAGGCGGTGGTCTGATTTGCGTTAACCACTCCGAGTGTCTGGTTGACAAGTTGCAGTTGGGTGCCATTGCCGATGTTACCAGCCCCGGATATCGTGTTATCGACATTGTAAAGAGACTGAAAACTGTTATTCGAGTCGATAACATTGTTGGCGCTGTTGCTTAGATTTATCTTTCCGCCGCCGCTCAAAGTGACCGAAGAGCTTGCGACCCTGATGTAAGTCGCATTCGCGGTTGCCTGAAGGTTGAGCGATCCGCTCTTGGTGCTGATCAAGCCGTAGAGATTGAGGGTTGAATTGTTCAGGACGTTGAAGACCGCCGATACCGTGACGATCTTGACCGAGCCGTCGAGAGAGGCGGTTTGTCCGCTGACGATTTCGAACTTGCTCGGATTGTTCGCGGTCGAAATCAGCGTGCCGCCGTGAATGATGGAATTCTGCAGATCGACCGTGCTGCCCAATTTGACACCGCTGACGGTGAGGCCAAGTGCTTCCAGCTTGCCGCCGCCGGTCTGGTCGATTGAGGTGTTGAGAACGAACAAGTCCTCACCGCC
>JANYFU010000589.1 GCA_025359665.1 Caulobacteraceae bacterium | reverse complement strand
TGGTTGATCACGTCCATGAACTGGCGATAGCGGACGTGACGGTCAGCGCGGATGAAGATGCGCTCATTGGTCGGGTTGGGGACGGCCAGAGAGGCGGGCAGGTCGGTCGCCAGCGCCGCCATGGACGAGGGTCGGATCGCGTCCTTGCCGAACGACACATAGATCTGGCCGTCATCCTGGATGGAGATGAAAGTCGGCGGCTTGTCCTTGGAGTTGGGCGGCGGGGCCTTGGCCGGCGGCAGGTCGATCTTGATGGACACCGTGGCGATCGGCGCGACCACCATGAAGATGATCAGCAGAACGAGCATGACGTCCACGAACGGCGTCACATTCATCTCGGCGTTCTGTCCGAGGTCGAACTTGCTTCCGCCGCTGCTGATCTTCGCCGCCATGGCGCACTCCCTTTTTCGGGTCCCCGACGGGACCCTTCGACAACCCTGGCCACCCCCATCGCGCGGATGGCGGGCGATGTAAAGCCTGGGAATTGCTCGGGGGGCGTCTCGCCAAGCCGGCGCCTTTTCGGCTATCCCCCCTGCCATGAATTTCGTCTTTGAGGCTTTCGTCACCGAAATCGTCGCCGACGGCGGCCAGGCGGCCTTCGCCCTCGGTGATGGAACGGTGGCCTGGGAAAGTGGGTCACGCGTCGAAGCGCACGACGGGGCTATCCTGTGCGCGGCGGGCCATCCCTCGGGCGAAGGCTTGATCACCGGCGGTGACGACGGGCGCCTGGTCTGGTCGCGAGACGGGGCCTGCCAACAGATCGCGCGGGCGCCTCGCAAGTGGATCGACGCGGTGGCCGTGTCGTCGGCGTCCGGCCTGATCGCCTTTTCGGCCGGGCGAGAGGTTCACGTTCGTGACGCCGGCGTCCATGATTTCCAACGCTTGTTCACGCACGAGGCGTCGGTGGCGGCCCTGGCCTTTGATCCCAAGGGCAGGCGGCTGGCGGCGGCCACCTATGGCGGCGCGGCGCTGTGGTATGCGCGGATCGCCGACCAGAAGCCGGTGATGTTGCGGTGGGCGGGATCGCATGTCGGCCTGATGTTCAGCCCGGACGGCAAGTTCCTGGTCTCGGCGATGCAGGAATCGGCCCTGCACGGCTGGCGCCTGTCGGACGCCAAGGACATGCGGATGGGCGGCTATCCCTCGAAGGTGCGCAGCCTGGCGTTCATGGGCGCCGGATGGCTGGCGACATCGGGCGCCAATGGCGCGGTGCTCTGGCCGTTCGCCGGCGCCAACGGCCCGATGGGCAAGCAGGCGATGGAGATCGGCTGGGACGAGACGGCGCTGGTCAGCCGGGTGGCGGGCGACGCTGGCGGAGATCATCTGGTGGCGGGGCTGGGCGACGGCCGGATCTGGGCCTGCCATCTGGCCTCCGAGCGCCGCGTCACGTTGAGGGCGGACAAGGGGCCGCCGATCAGCGCCTTGGCGGTGCTCGGTGGCGGGCGCGTGGCCTGGGGCGACGAAGCCGGCGGGGCCGGGGTGATCGACATGGGCGCGGTTTAGGGGGCGCGGTCTAGGGTTCTCGGGTCTTTTCCAGACGATCGGCTTTCTGGCGCCAGCGCCGCGCGCGGCCGAGGGTGTCGATGATCATCCACACGAAACCCAGGATGCTGACGCCGTAGGCCGGCCAGATGAAGGCGGCGTATTTGCCGGCCGACAAGGCCCCAGAAGACACCACCCCCATAGAAACGACCTGGGTGATCAAGCGAGCGCCGCGCGCAACTCTAGGCTGGTGGCGCGGCGGCGCCAGACCTCGGCCCGGATGCGCGCCATCCACAACGCGCCAAAGGCGATCGAATAGCCGGCGCCGGTCAGCAGCAGGGGCGTCAGATAGACCGGGGCCAGGGCCGAACCGCCGGCCCGCATCACCGACTCGCCCTGGTGCAGGGTGTTCCACCAATCGACGGAATATTTGATGATCGGCAGATTGATCAGGCCCACCAGGGCCAGGATCTCGGCCGCCCTGGCCGCCTTGGCCTCGTCCTCGATGCTGGCGCGCAGGGCGATATAGCCGAGGAACAACAGGAACAGCACCAGCACCGACACCAGCCGGGCGTCGCCCCACACCCACCAGGTTCCCCACATCGGCCGGCCCCACAGCGAACCGGTGACCAGGGCGATGCCGGTGAACACCGCGCCCAGCGGCGCCGCCGCCTTGGCCGCGGCGTCGGCCAGGGCGTGGCGAAACACCAGGGAGATGAAGCTGGCCCCGCCCAGACAGGCATAGGCCATCATCGCCACCCAGGCGGCGGGTACGTGGATGAACATGATCTTGACGGTTTCGCCCTGCTGGTAGTCGGGCGGAGCGTTGAGGCCGAGCCACAGTCCCGCGCCGATCAGGCCGGCGGCGATGACGGCCAATATCGGAACCGCCCAGCGCGAAAACGCCATGAACCGCAGTGGATTGGCTAGGGCCGAGAGCATCCAGGTTTCCTAGGGGCTAGTCCCTCCCGGGACAAGCGTCCTGAATGCGTGGCGAGGCCGGGGAGCGCCGGGGGAGGCGCCAGGGCGCTGGCCGGGCGGTTTGGGGAGCGCGCGGGGCGATGGAGGGGCGCTGCTTGGGCGCTGACGGGGCGCTGGGCGGGCGGC
>JANYFU010000578.1 GCA_025359665.1 Caulobacteraceae bacterium | reverse complement strand
AGCAAAATGGTCGATCAGCGATAAAGGCGCGCGCGAAACCATCGGCCGAACTCCGTGACATCAGGAGCCGCCAAAGAATCACAGACACCCCGCTTCGGGAATCCCCCTCCGCGTCAAGCGCCCATTCAAGCGATTGCCGTGGCCTGCATCTTCCGCCGGTTGCCGGCTGGCGAGATTGTAGGTAACCTCACGCTTGATGCGTCACTAGCCGCAGCGCCGCTCAACCTCGATGACCTCCCGCCCCTCAATGGCGAACCCGACCTGCCTCTGACAGAAGCGGCGGCAAGCTGGCCGGGCGCGTTCGAACTGGACTTTGAGCACCTCGTGTGGCGGCCTGCTGACGCCATTGATCCGATGGTCGTCAACGTCGAACTTTTTGATGACCCTGCGGGCGCGCCCCTAGCGACTATCACGCCCGGCGACTGGCGCGGCGGCGATAGGCGCCTGACCATCCGACTCGGCGAGGGCATGGGGCAGGCTAGGTTCGCGCGCGCTGTAGGACTTACCGGTGCGTCCGGGCTGGCGATCGTGGCGCACCGGGAAGAACTTCGCGCCCGGCGCAGGGAGCGCAATGCCCGCGGCACAGAGAAGATTGCCGAGGCGATGCGCAAGGTCGGCGGCCTCGACATGAAGCTGCTCGAACTCATGACCTTGCTGGAAAAGGTCGACGTCGCGGCCGACGCGGCAGTGGCCATACCGACACGCATGGCACGCAGCGGACGAGAGGGGGCCGAGGCCACGGCGCCTGTGCATCTGGGCTATGACGCTTTTCTTAAAATCCGCAGATCGGACCCGGCAGGTGGCAAGGGCATCGGAGGCAAGCGAAACTCACTAGCGGGCTCCAGCCTCGATATTGCTCGCGGTTTCCTGAACAACCTCAGCCATGGTGGCCGGAGCGTGGACTTGGACGCCATCCTTGAGGAGGAGCTCGAGGGGAACAATCCGCAGGGCGACTTGCCGAAGTTTCCTGGCACGAGCGGTCATCCACGGCCTGATAGGTTCGGCGCTAGCGGTAGCGCAACAGCGACTCCTGCCCGAACGCAAATCGACGCCGAAAACTTGGAAAAAGCGGTCGACAATTACTGGACGACGGTGCGAGCCCAAGCCCAGGCGGGCTGGATTGGGCCGAACCATATCATTCGCTTGCGCCTGTGGATGATGCTCCTGCTGGGAAACCGTAGCCAACTGGCCTGCGACGTCAGCAACACCGGTTGGCCTAGGCTTATAGTGCGAGTGCTAGCGGCCTTCTTCACCGGCCCGCAGGCGCCTATCAAGAAACTGGCGATCGATGGCCGCTACGACCGCGTTCCCGATGACTTCATCGAGGCATGGGTGGCGGTCTTGGCGGCCCTGGATACCTTGAAAGGTAGCGCGAAGCTCATCGCCGAGATGCATGGCGGCGAAGCCTTCGTGCGCCATATCGGCCTTCTGGATGCCAGCGTGCGGCCACTTATCGGGCTTGCCGCGGGAGACCTGGAACACGGTGTTGCGAGAGAAACAGGCGACGCGTTGAGAGTATATTTGGAGGTGAACTACTCAAGGGACTTGATCGCGCCGTGATAAAAAAACTACGTGCAGAAGGAGAGGCCTTGGGGAATTCCTGCAATTACCCAGAAGTTGTAGCATCTTCATCCGCCGATCTAGTGGTCTGCTTCGTAGCCAACCTAGGCCCGCCGTTGCGGGCTTTCTGGAGGACACCTTCGCCAGTTCCGACCGGAAGGAGATCGCCGGCGCTCTTGGCGCACTGGCCCGCGCAAGGGACATCAGCCAACTTGCCGAGGAAACCGACCTGAATCACCAAGCGATCCACAAGGCTATCAATGACGCGCCCGACACAGTTCTTGACTATCTGTCGCCGAAAGACGACAGTTCACTATGTCAACCGTCAGCGAACTTGAGACATTCAGCAGGTGGCTCGAGAATCTGAAGGACAAGAAGGGCGCAGGTATTATCGCCTCACGAATCCATCGGCTTTCCCTTGGAAACAAGGGCAATGTCGAGGCCGTTGGTGAGGGGGTCAGCGAGCTGAAGGTGAATTTTGGCCCGGGCTACAGGGTCTATTTTGTTGAGCGCGGCGGCTGTCTGATCATCCTGTTGTGCGGAGGCGACAAGAGCAGCCAGGGCCGGGATATCGTCCGAGCCAAAGCCATGGCGAAGGAGTTGGATTGATGATGACAAAGACCCGAACGTTTGATCCGGCGCGCTATCTCGACACCCCCGAGGCAATCGCCGG
>JANYFU010000575.1 GCA_025359665.1 Caulobacteraceae bacterium | reverse complement strand
CGGGAAGGTGGGCGCCCCCGGTAAGGGGTTGATGGAGGCTCGACCGACAGTCTGACCGGGTTACGCAGGTCCTCGTTTTGCACGAGGAAGCCTGATGCCCAGCGAGAGATTGTCGATGCGCCGGATACGCGAACTGCTGCGCCTGAAGTATGAGAACGGCCTGCCGGGCCGGACGATCGCTACATCGCTGGGGCTGAGCAAGGGGGCGGTGAACGACTATCTGCAGCGGGCGAAGGCCGCCGGCTTGAGCTGGCCGTTGCCTGCGGAACTCACCGACACCACGCTGGAGCGGCTCCTGTTTCCAGGGCCGCCGGAGGCCGGGACGCCGGTGCGCGCCGAGCCCAACTGGGCCTATGTGGACGCCGAACTGCGCCGCAAGGGCGTGACCCGGTCGCTGCTCTGGCAGGAATACCGCGCCGATCACCCCGAGGGGTTCGGCTACGCCTGGTTCTGCAATCGCTACGACGCCTGGAAGCGGCGGGTGTCGCCGACCATGCGCCAGCGGCACGGCGCCGGAGAGAAGGTCTTCGTGGACTACGCCGGCGACACGCTGGATCTCATCGACCCCACGACCGGCGCGGTGGCGGCGATGAGGCTGTTCGTCGCCGCCATGGGCGCGTCCTCCTACGTCTATGCCGAGGCCCGGCCTAGCGAGGGGCTCGCCGATTGGATCGGTTGTCATGTGAACCTGTTCGCCTTTCTCGGCGGGGTTCCGCGGATGATCGTCTGCGACAACCTCAAGTCCGGCGTTACCAAGCCCGATCGCTATGAGCCGTCGATCAATCGCAGCTACCAGGAGATGGCCCGGCACTATGGGACCACCGTCGTGCCGGCCCGACCCTACAAGCCGCGCGACAAGGCCAAGGTCGAGCAGTCGGTGCTGCTGATCGAGCGCTGGGTGATGGCCCGCCTGCGCAACCGACGGTTCTTCAGTCTGGCCGAACTCAACCTGGCCATCGCCGACCTTGTGGGGGAGCTCAACGCCCGCGTCATGCGCGCCTATGGCGCCAGCCGCACCGAGTTGTTCGCCACGATCGACGCACCGACCCTGAAGGCCTTGCCCGGCGAGCCCTACGCCTTCGCCACCTGGAAGCGCTGCCGCGTCGCCCCCGATTACCACGTCGAGGTCGAGGGATGCTTCTACTCAGTCCCCTACCGGCTGATCCGAGAACTGATCGACGTGCGCCTCGCCGACCGGACGGTGGAGGCCTTCCACAAGGGAGAACGCGTCGCCAGCCACGCCCGGAGCCCCGGACGAAGGGACCACGTCACGGTTCCCGAGCACATGCCCAGCGCCCATCGCCGCCACGCCGCCTGGACCCCGGCGCGGATGATGGACGCCGCCCACAAGATCGGGCCGGCCGCCGCCGCGCTGTTCGAGGCGATCATGGCCGACCGCCCTCACCCCGAGCAGGGCTTCCGCACCTGCCTGGGCATACTGGCCCTGGAGAAGACCTACGGCCAGGTTCGCATGGAGGCGGCCTGCCAGCGGGCCGGACTGATCAAGTCCCGTTCCGTCGGCTCGGTCCGCTCCATTCTTCAGACCGGCCTCGACCGCGCCTTCCTCAACCCGGAGCCGGAACCTGGGCCACCCACTCACGGCAACATCCGTGGACGCGACTTCTTCCACTGACCTTCAAGGAGACCTCAATGCTCGTCCATCCCACGCACGAACGTCTGATCGCCCTTGGCCTGGCCGGCATGGCCAGGGCTTTCGAGGAACAGCGAGCCTCGCCCGACACCCTCGCCCTCTCCTTCGAGGAGCGCGTCGGCATCATGGCCGACCGCGAAGCCGCCGAGCGCGACAGTCGCCGCACGGCGACCCGACTCAAGTTCGCCGCCCTGCGCCAGAACGCGGCGCCCGAGGACATCGACCTGCGCGCCCCGCGCGGTATCGACCGGGCGCTGCTCGCCAGGCTCGTCGCCGGCGACTGGATCGATCATCACGACAATCTGGCAATCGTCGGCGCCACGGGAGTCGGCAAGAGCTGGATCGCCTGCGCCCTCGGGCACAAGGCCTGTCGCGATGGCCGGTCGGTCCTCTATCAACGCGTCCCCAGGCTGTTCGAGGCTCTGGCCCTCGCCCGTGGCGACGGCCGTCACGCCCGCCTCCTCAAGAGCCTCGCCAGGATCGACCTGCTGATCCTCGACGACTGGGGCCTGCAGGTCCTCTCCCAGGCGCAGCGCATCGATCTGCTCGAGATCCTCGAAGACCGAAATGGCCGCGGATCGACCCTGATCACCAGCCAGGTCCCCATCGATCAATGGTGCGACGTCATCGGCGACGCCACGCTCGCCGACGCCATACTCGACCGCTTCGTCCACAACGCCCACCGCCTCAACCTCATAGGAGACAGCATGCGAAAAACTAAAGCCCGCCGAAGCCTTGACGGCCCCAACAACCCCTGACCCCATAGCCCCAGTCGGTCAGCCTTCAGACCGCCCACCTTCGCGTGGAATGAGCGCCCACCATCGCGTGGAATGAGCGCCCACGATCAGTGGAATGCGCACCGCGCCTTCACCCTCGTATCGCTTCGCCCCGCCCGCGACCCGGATTTCGGTATCCAGGTCGTGGGACGAATCCTTCGCGTCGATCGCCGGCTACAGGGCCGCGCTCACAACCCGCAACTGGACTACGGTTACGTCTTCCTCGCCGACCATGAGTCTCAACGGGGGCTGACCGACGCGGCGCAGAGAATCAACGCTGTCCGCGACGAACTCGCATCGGTGACCTCGAACATCGCCGTAGTCACCATTGATGCCGGAAACGTCCACGCGATCCCTGCACCGGGGGGGCAGCCCAGCTTGATGTCGCTCCTGTCACCCTCGAGTGAACCGGACGGTTCGTCCGAACACCACGATGCCGAAGGCCCGATTGGCCCTTCAGGGACTTCGTCAAGCTCACCATGGCTGTGGGACGAGGCGGACATCTCGCGGCGGAGCGTACCTCCGGGCGCGCGTGGCGGAGCGGACCCCTTAGCGCCTGACAGTGGTTACATTTACAAATTGCGGTCTGAGCTAGGAGCCCCCACTGCATTCACCCGAGCTGTCATCGAAGTTGGTGACGGTGACCTTGCTGCTGAAGTCTGCGCGCAGTTCGATTTCGACGATAGCGCCATGCTCGCAGCCAGCCGCACATCATTGGAAATCATCCGTCAGGAAGTTGAGATTTTCTCAGGAGTGCTGGAGCGCGACGAGCGGGTCCAGGCCAGTCTCGCAGCCCGTGAAATTGCCAAGCGAGCGCAGTTGAACCTGTTCTCTGCGGACCCCTATGAGCAGGTCGATATTCGACGCCTTCACGAAAGGATGCTGGGTCGGTTCACAGAAGAGGTTGGTCGCCACGGGCTTGGAGACAACTTCGACACCCCGGAGAAACTCGCTCAGGGCTTGGACCGGATTTTCGCTCTTGCGCCCGACAAGCTACGTCGGGCGATCTCAGCAACCCTCGCCCGCCGTTTGAAATCGGAACAAGCCGCTAACCTGCCCGATGAACTGATCAGCATCGAGCCTCTTCGACCGTCACGCAAAAATCTCTACGGCGTTTTTCCAGCGGACTTAAACGCCTGGGAGGTCGCCTTTGCAGAATACCTTGAGGGCGAGGCGGACGATGTCGTTCTGTGGTGGCATAGAAATCCGGACCGCAAACCTTGGTCAGTTCGAATTCCGCTACCGGGTCAGCCTAACTACCATCCAGACTTCGTCGCGGGCATTCGCGACCGGACGCGCGGTGGCGGCGTACTCTTGGTCGAGATGAAGAGGGTGATCAACGACGAGGGTCGGAACGCTCAGGCTAAGGCGGCCGCGTCTCACCCGCTCTATGAGCGCGTCCTTATGCTGTACCAGCAGCAAGGTCCCGCAGGCTCCCAGTGGATGATCGTTGAATTTGATGTCCAGTCCGACCGAAATGTTCTGGACCGAGTGCTCAGGCCAGCCCTGCTGGCGGTTTACTGAACGTCGTTACGCCTAAAATCCCTGCATCCGACAACTGGTTGGTTTTTCCAATCGGCGATTGGTTAGGGCTGCAGCCTGATCTGCAGCGCCTCCAGCTCGGCCATTGTCATATCCCGCTCCAACAGGCCGCCGAGATAGTCCAACAGGTCATCCTGTCGCGGCTGCCCGAAGGCTAGGCGATAGACCGTCAAGCTGCGTTTCAGCCATTCAAGTCTCTGGGTTTCTCGGCTGAAAGGCAGGATCGGCACGCGCCGTTCCACCTTCACCGGCCCCTCACAAAGCCAATAAGGGGCGAGGTCGGTGTCAGACACTGTGGCCGCTCGCGCCGAGGCAAACATCTGCGCCCATGGATCGGCCGAAGCGGCGGCCTGTCCCCACAACTCGCCGCCATGATTGTGGGCCACGTTCAGGCGCACGGCGTGGCCCTTAAAGCGATGGACCCGTCCTTCTCGCTGCTCCAGATCGACCGGATTGCCGGGCAGATTCCAATGATAGACCCGGTAGCAGTAGGGGTGGAAATCGAGTCCCTCCTGGCCGACCGAGGTCGTGGCCAGCACGAAGGGGCGGAACGGCGAATTGAACGCTTCTCGCACCGTTCCGAGGCGGACTGCGCCCTCCTCATCCTTGTATTCTGCCAGGCGCATGGCGAAGCGGCCGCGCATCTGGAACTTGTCGACCTGCAGCCGGCCCTCGGTGATCGTGGGGTTGTCGACATCAATCTGCGAGGGGCGGATCGACAGAGCGTCGGCCATGGCCTTGCCCAGCCCGATAACCCGCTCTCTGGCGGGCGCCGCGCTCAGGCCCTGCGCATCCAAGAGGTAGTGCGCATACTCGTCGAGAACGGCCTGGAGATTCTGCTCCGCCGAGAAGGTGAGCACCCGGTGCCAGTACCGATCTTCCTCGCCACGTCGCAGCACGGCAACCGCCTCGTGCTGATTGAACAGGGTGCGAAAGCCCGAGGCGACGTTCGCCGCCGCGCTCAGCAGGCTCGGGTCATCCCAGGACAAATCGGGAGCCACGCGCCGCAGGGCGCGAAGCGCGCAAATTGCCGGGCTTCCCAAGGCCACATCGACCAGCAGATCCAGGGCGTCGGCGCTCACCGTGCCGAGATCACCCACTGCGGCCGTCTTCAATGCCGCGACGTGATCCTTGAACGCATCCTCGCTGGCCAGGCCGCCCATCCCGTCCGAAGCGCCGATCCATCGCAGGGCGTCGTTGTTCGCCATGGCGTCAATCGCCGCCGGCAGCGCCCAGTCCTGAAAGCCGCCGTCGGCATCGTCCGAACCGCGAGCGTCCAGATCGGCCAATTTTCCTTTCAGCCGTTCGGCGACCTTCGATCGCATGTCGGCATAGGACAGGCGCTCAGAAGCGCCGGTGATTACGGCCAGCGGGTCACCCAGCTCGGCTAAGGCGGGCGACGGGTAGATCAATAGCAAAGCGCGAAGACCCGCCAGGCGGCCATCCGCAATCCGAAACTGTAGAGGCCGGGGCCGCTTCTGGTCGAAGTAACCTCTGCCGGTTTCCCCGGCGCCCATGCGCCTCTCGGCCTCGTAGGACAGGGTCGCGGCGATGGCGTCCGGAACCATGGACCAGGACGAGAAGATCAGTGCCTTTGTCGGTCGGGCCTCCGAAGGCGGCTCGCCATAGTAGGGCAGCGCCGGCGGGATCCAGAGGTTCTGCTCGAGGCCGTCGCGGAAAACGTCGTCCATCACCGCGCGCATCCGCCCGTTGGCGGGCTCGATCGGCGCGTAGGCTTTGAGCTTTTCATGGTCGAGGCAGGCGCTCTTGGCCGCCGCCATTGCGCTGACCAAGGCGGCCGAGGGTTTAGCCCCGGCCTTGTCCTTCATGATCCGCTTCAGCGCGTATTCGCGCATGAAGTTGAGCAGGTAGGGCGCCGACTTCCAATATTCGATGAC
>JANYFU010000556.1 GCA_025359665.1 Caulobacteraceae bacterium | reverse complement strand
GGCGTGGGGTCGGATCCGGCCGAGTCCGCGTGAAGGGAAATGAACAGATCGGCGCCGGCCTTGCGGGCGATCTGCACCCTGGCCTCCAACGGAATGAAGACGTCTGTGGCGCGCGTGAGCACCACCCGATAGCGGCCGCTCTTCTCAAGGCGGCCCTTCAAGGCCAGGGCGGCGGCCAGGGTGATGTCTTTTTCATTGCGCACCAGGCTGCGCGCGCCCGGGTCGTGGCCGCCGTGACCGGCGTCGATGACAATCACCTTCTGACCCGATTTCTGAACGCGGCTCGTCGTCGATCGGATCGATGACGCCTGGCTGATGGCGACCGGCCGGGGCGCCGGCGAATCAGCGCGGGCTATCCCCGGCCGCACGAAGCCCGGCGCGTCCGGGACCTGCGCGATCGGAATCGGAGTTTTCTGCGTCACGGGCTTCGAAGCCACATCCGATGGCTTGTCGGGGTCCGCGAGAAGCGGCGCGCTGGAATTGGCGTGGAAGGCGGTCGATATCCTGGCGAGAGGCGAGGAGACGCCTCCGGACAACAGCCGGGCGTTGCCGACGGTCGTCTGGGTCGCCGGCGCCTGAGCCATTTGCGACGTCGGGGGCCGAACGGCGACGCTCACGCCAACCGGCGGATCCTCCTTCGGCGTCTCGGTCTTGACGTCGATGACATAGCGCCAGGGTCCGCCATCGGCCCCGGGCGGAATCAGGAACCGATGCGCCACCACCGCGCCGGGCGCCAGGTTCAGAACCAGCCGGGCGCCGTTTCCATCGTCGCGGACATTCCAATCCGTCACGAGACCACGCCCCTGCCCCTGCATGGCGCTGGCCGACAGCATCGACGGCAGGGCGACCACAAGACGGCTCTTGCTGCTTTCACCGGTCAGGAGCTTGCCGCTGATCGCCGCGTCCAGATCGAGAACCAACCGAGTCGCGGACGCGTCACCGCCCAGACGCACGCCGATCAGGCCGATCGCGCCAAGCCGGGGCGCCGGGGCGGCCATGGCGCCCGAGGCGGCAAACAGCAGGCCCACGAGCCACGCCCGCCGCCAAAATGTCTTCAAAAAGGTCGGCCAGACGGCTCGCATTGGCCCGGAGCTTACATCCTTGAGGGTTCAAACGGCCATATGGCGCGGTTCTCGTAGCCAAACGGTTAAGGCGCGCCGAAGCGCGTCGAGGCCAAACGCGCGGCTTTCTTTTCACTCCGTGTTCGCATAAAGTCACAATGTGCTCGCGCTGAATTTCCGACGCCGCTATGGCGTGGACGCGTCATCCTAACCGCGCCTCCCATTCCGCGAGCGCGACCTTGAGAACAACCATGGGCAGCGCCGCCACCGCTCCGATTTTGACCACGATCGCAGCCGCTTTCAGCGGCCGCGCGGTTGAAGACGTCTCGTGCGCGCGCGCCCGCAGCCGGCGCCCGGATCCTGGATCCGCTTGGCGCCCCGGAGATCGTCTATATGTCAAAGAAAATGCTGATCGACGCCGCCCACCCGGAAGAAACCCGGGTCGTCGTTCTGAACGGAAATCGGGTTGAAGATTTTGATTTCGAAAGCCGCGCGAAAAAGCAGCTTCGCGGCAATATCTATCTGGCCAAGGTCACACGGGTAGAGCCCAGCCTGCAGGCGGCGTTCGTCGAATACGGCGGCAATCGGCATGGCTTTCTGGCCTTCAACGAGATCCATCCCGACTATTACCAGATACCCCACGCCGATCGCGAAGCCCTGCTGCGTGAAGCGGAAGCCGATGATGACGACCACCTGCCCGCTCCACAGGCGATCATCGGCGAGGATGGCGCCGAGGAACTCGGCGGCGACGATGACGACGAAATCGATGAAGAAGTCGCCCGCCGCCGCCGCCGCCTGATGCGGCGCTATAAGATCCAGGAAGTGATCAAGCGCCGGCAGATCATGTTGATCCAGGTGGTCAAGGAAGAACGCGGCAACAAGGGCGCCGCCCTGACCACCTATCTTTCCCTCGCTGGCCGCTACTGCGTGCTGATGCCCAACACCGATCGCGGGGGCGGAATCAGCCGGAAAATCACCGCTGTTTCCGATCGCAAGCGACTACGGACCATCGTCTCGGACTTCGACGTTCCCGAAGGCATGGGCCTGATCGTGCGCACGGCCGGCGCCAAGCGCACCAAGGCCGAGATCAAGCGTGACTACGAATATCTGTCGCGGGCCTGGACCAATATCCGCGACACCACCCTGCACTCAGTGGCGCCGGCGCTGATTTATGAGGAAGAGGACCTGGTCAAACGCGCTATCCGCGACCTCTACGACAAGGACCTGGAAGGCATATGGGTCGAGGGCGAGGCCGGGTTCCGCGAGGCGCGCGAGTTCATGCGCATGCTGATGCCGTCACAGGCGAAAAAGATTCAGTATTACCGTGGGGCGGCGCCGCTGTTCGTCGCCCATAAGATCGAGGACCACCTCGCTCAGATCTATTCGCCGACCGTGCCCCTGCGCTCGGGCGGTTATCTGGTGATCAACCAGACCGAGGCCCTGGTCGCCGTAGACGTCAACTCGGGCCGCGCGACCCGGGAACGAAACATCGAGGCCACCGCCCTCAAGACCAATATGGAGGCCGCCGAGGAAACCGCCCGGCAGCTGCGTCTGCGCGACCTGGCCGGGCTGGTGATCATCGATTTCATCGACATGGATGAGGCCAAGAACAACCGGGCCGTCGAGAAGGTGCTGAAGGACGCCCTGGCCCATGACCGGGCCCGAATCCAGATGGGGCGAATTTCATCGTTCGGCCTGATGGAGATCAGCCGGCAGCGTCGTCGGACCGGCATTCTGGAAGGCACGACCCACGTCTGTCCCCATTGCGCGGGCGCGGGCCGCGTTCGCTCGGTCGAATCCAGCGCCCTGGCGGCGCTGCGCGCGGTCGAGATGGAAGCGCTGAGCGGCGGCGGCGAGGTCATCGTCCGGGTGCCCAGGGATGTCGGTCTCTATATCCTCAACAATAAGCGCGAGTACCTTACCCGCCTGCTTCGCAGCCACGGCCTGTTCGTCAGCGTGGTGATCGACGAGGCGCTGGCCCACGCCGATCACGAGATCGAACGCACATCCAGCGTGCCGCACGAAATCGACCGTAGCTGGGAAAGCCCGGATGTGGACGCCTGGGCCGAGGACGATCTTGCCGATGACGAAGACGACGAGGATGACGAAGAGGCGGAGGACGACGAGGATCAGGGCGGGGACGATGTCGGCGCCGTGGACCAGGATGACCTCGACGACGATGAAGATGATGGCGAGGAAGACGCCGTTGGTCGCTCGGACACCTCTGGGTCGGCGGACGGCGAGGAACCACGCGGCGGATCGGACGAGGACGGCGGCCGACGCCGCAATCGCCGGCGTCGCCGCGGTCGCCGGGGCGACGAGCCGCGGCCCATGTCCGAAACAGCCGAGGTCGCCGTCACAGCCGCGCCCGCGGCCGCCGAAAGCGACCCCGATGGCGATGCGGGAGGCCGCCGCCGCAGGCGTGGCCGCCGCGGCGGACGGCGAATGCCGGATAAGCCGGGTGGCGGCGCCGATGTCTACGCTTGGTCATGGCCGGCGCGGCTCAGCGGCGAGGATCCTTACGAGTGGCGCGGGCCGATTCAGCGACTTGAAGTCGTCGAGGAACCGGGAGCCACCGTCGTTCAACCCGCGCCGGAGCCCGAAAACCAACCGGCCGTGGTCGCCGAACTGGCCGAGATGGCGGAGCCCCTGGCCTCGGCATTGGATATGCCGAGCGCGTTGCTTAACCAGCCGCTGGAGGATGCCTGGGTAGAATTGCCCGAACCGGTCGAAAAGCCGGCTCGATCACGGCGAAGCCGGGGCAAAAGCCGCGTCGAGGCTGTGGAGCCTTCGGCCGAACTGGCTCCCATGGAGCTCGAGGCTGAGCCCGCGGTGATGGCGGCGCCTGAAACCCAGGTCACAGCCGATCCGCCGGCGACGCCCACCGAACCGACGGCGGCTCCAGTCGTGGCCGAGGCAACGCCGGAACCGCACCTGGAATTGGTTTTGGTTGCGGAAGCGCCCTCGGCCGCCTTCGTGGAGGCCTTACCGGACCCAGCGGAAATTTCCGCGCCGCCTACCGCGCCCAAAAAGGGTTGGTGGCGTCGAGGCGCCTGAGGGCTCCGCCTGAAACCTCAGATGGAGTCTCGGCCCAACCCGCCGGGACTCCAGGGCTGGACATCAAGGCCAGACCCGGTTCTGCTGCGCTGAGCCATGACCCCAAAGTGGGACTTAAGAAGGGGGAAGGATTGAAAGACCGCCATTGACCCTTCGCAAACCGCGCAGCCGCCTGAAAACCGCAGTCGCATCCACGGTCCTGGCCGCCCTGCTCGTGGCCCGGCCCGGCCCGGGCTTGGCCCAGGATCAAGGGGTCTCGATTATCCGCGATACGGAAATCGAGGAGATTCTGCACAAGGACGCCGATCCGGTCTTTGTCGCCGCCGGTCTGGATCCTCAGGCCGTCGTTATCCACATCATCGCCGACAAGGAGCTGAACGCCTTCTCAACTGGCGGCCAGCAGCTGTTCCTGAACACCGGCCTGATCATGGAGGCCAAAACTCCCAACCAACTGGTGGGCGTGATCGCGCACGAGACCGGCCATATCGCCGGAGGTCACATCGCCCGCTCGGGGGCGGCGGGACGCGCGGCCCTGGGTCCCATGCTGGTGGGCATAGGCCTGGGTGTTCTGGCGGCCTTGGCGGGCGCGCCGGACGCCGCCGCCAGCCTGGTGTTTTCCTCGACCTATTTCGGTCAGCTGTCGGTGTTAGGGTACTCCAGGGAACAAGAGTCCAGGGCCGACCAGGCCGCCGCGACCTATCTCGAAAAGGCCGGGTTATCAGGTCGTGGACTGGTCGATTTCTTCAATAATTTCAGATATCAAGAGGTGTTCGACGACGAGAAGAAATATCCGTTTTTTCGCGATCACCCTCTGACCGACGACCGTATCGGCGCTCTCGCCACCCGGGTCGAACAGCAACCGCACTATGGCGCCCAGGACAGTTCCGGGTCGATCGACCGCCACGCCCTCATGCGAGCCAAGCTTGAGGGTTTCCTCAGCGGCCCCGGCCAGACGCTCGCGGACTATCCGGAAACCGACCAGTCGTTTCCGGCGCGCTACGCGCGCGCCATCGCCCTGTATCGGCAGACGGAGACCGAACCGGCCCTGAAGGCCATAGACGCTCTGATCGCCGATCAGCCCGACGATCCCTATCTTTGGGAGCTCAAGGGCCAGGTGCTGTTCGAGGCTGGCCGCGCCAAGGAAGCCGAACCGGCGCACCGGCGTTCGGTTGAACTCAAGCCTGGCGCGCCGCTGCTGCGCGTCAATCTGGGTCAGACGCTGATCGCGGTCGGCGATCCGGCCAAGCTGGACGAAGCCATCGACCAGATCCACCGCGCTCTGGGACTGGAGCCGGACAATGCGCTGGGCTGGCGGCTGCTGGCCGAGGCCTATGATGGCAAGAACGAACCGGGGCTGGCCCGGCTCGCGGCGGCCGAACAGAACTTCTATCTTGGCCAACTGCTTGAGGCGCGGACCTTCGCGGTTCACGCCCGTGAAATGCTCAAGAAGGATTCGCCCGAGTGGCGGCGCGCCACTGACATCATCCTGGCCTCGCGGCCCAGCCCGGCCCAACTGAAGGAACTCGGGGTGACGGGATGACGCGCGGACGGCTGCTCGGGCTGCTGGCGTCGATCGGCCTGATGCTGACCGCCTGCCAGGACCGGAACACCGACGACGAGGCATTCGGCAAAAGGGTCCGCGCCTACCTGCTCAGCCATCCCGAGATGCTTCAGGAGATGAGCCAACGGCTGGACGCCAAGCTGGCTTCGGCCGAGGACGCCAACCGCCAGCGGGCGGCAAGCCTGCTACCGAGTCTTCGCGGGGCTATAGAGCGTGATCCAGCGGATTTCGTAGCCAACCCCGGGGGGGCGATCACGGTGACCGAGTTCTATGACTATCGCTGTCCCCACTGCGCGGCGGCGGCTCCGAAGGTCATCGCGTTGATCAAGGCCAACCCGGAAGTTCGCTTCGTCTTCAAGGAGATGCCGATCTTCGGGCCCACGTCCGAACACGCCGCCCGCGCCGCCCTGGCCGTGAAAAACGCCGGTGGCGACGGTCTGGGACTTTACACTGAACTGATGGCCACCCATGCCCTGGACGACGGCGCCATAGACAGGATCGCGCTTCGAAGGGGCGCCCGCCCAGCGGACCTGGAGCCCAGCGGCTCGGCGGCCGTCATGGCCCATCTGGCCGCCACCGCCAGCCTGTTCAGCAAGCTGTCCTTGGAAGGCACGCCGGCGTTCATTGTCGGCAACCAGATCATCCTCGGCGAGGACATGGCGGCCGTCGACGCCGCTATCACCAAGGTTCGATCCAAGGGGGCTTAGGGCCGGTCGATTCAAAAGCGGCGCGACACGCCAAGATAGGCCTGGGCCGCGGGTGTCTCCCGGTTGAGGCCGAAATTCACGCCGCCATCGAACTGCCAATTGGGCGCCTTGGGTGGAATGAAAGCCAGACCCAGGTCGCCGGATACCTGTGTCCGTGAACCGGCCGGGTCGAAATCCGTATCGGTCCAGACCTCGACCGAAGCCGTCAGCGTCTTCGACAGACCTCGGCTGAGGCTTAACAAGCCGGAGGTATTGATGTGCCGGCCGCTATCGCCGCCATTCTTCACCACGTCGCATTCCGGATCGATCACCAACGAGAAACTCGCCGGCAGATTGATGTTGATGGGCGCGATCAGCCCACCCTCGACCGCGCCGTTGCCGATTCCCGCGGGGGCGGTAGGCAGCTTGACATAAGGGCTCAGCGCGAAACTCACCGCCCCTCCCCCGGCGCCAAGCGGCGCCCACTTGGCCCGGAGAAAGAGATCGCCGACGCCATCGGCATGGGTTCGGGCGCCTGATGAACGATCGCGAACCACAGCCAAGACGTAGGGCGCCATGTTGACTTCGACATCGAGCCGGTCGGTGAGGCCATATTTCAGCGTGGGATTGGTGGCGAGCCAGGTGGTGGTGGTCTGGCCGCCTCCGCGATCCACCGTCAAATTGAAGAGATCCGACTCAAGCTGAAAATGGCCGGCGTCGACCGTACATGGCGACGTCGACTTGGTGGGTCGGTCGGTGCACAGCGGTCGCAAAGTCCCGGAGGCCTCGTCGGCCGCCAGGATCGTCTGTGCGTCCAGGCCAATCGGCGCGAGCAAGACCGATATCGCCGCCAGAACGGCCCGGCCGCCCGCTGTCGTCGTCATGACTGGTCTGCGATCGAACATGTTTTTCAGGCGACGCGGTGCATCAACGACTCGCCCGCTCCAAGGCGACGACAGTTCTCGCGGGCCACGACCAGACTGCGCGCCAGCGTTTCGGGCGTCAGCCAGGCCACATGCGGCGACATCAGCACCTGGGGCAGATCGAACAACGCGGAACCGGCGAGGGCCGGCTCGACGGCGAACACATCCAGGCCCGCGCCACGCAGGTGGCCCGACGACAGAGCCCCGACCAGCGCGGCCTCATCAATCAGTTCGCCGCGCGCGGTATTGATGAGGATTGCGCCTGGCTTCATCCGTGAAAGCGCCGCCGAATCGATCAGGCCTCGGGTTTCGGCCGTCAACGGTGCGTGAAGGGAGACGATATCGGCCTGCGCCAGGAGGGCGGAAAGGGATCGAAAGCCGTGGCCCGCGTCCGGCTTTTCGGATCGCGCGGTGTAGATCACCTCCGCGCCGAGCGCGGCCAGGACCGGCGCCAGACGGCGCGCGGAGGCGCCAAAACCGACTAGGCCCACGGTCCGCCCCGCGATCTCACCGGTCTGGTCGAGAATGCTCGGATCGGGCCGCCAACCATCCCCGGCGCGGGTCAGGGCGTCGAAATACAATGTGCGCCTGAGCACGCCGAGCATCAGAGCAAGCGCCATTTCGGCCACCGCCGCGCTGTTTGTTCCAGGCATATTGGCGACCGCGACGCCACGAGCGCGGGCAGCCGACAGATCGATGGTGTTCACGCCAACCCCGATCTTCTGGATCAATCGCAGTCGGGGCGCGGCGGCGATCACCGCCTCGGTGACTGGCTTGAGCACATGCAACAGGACCGAAGCTTCGCCTATCTCGGACTGAAAAGCCGCCTCGTCGGTTTCATCGACCACCACGACCGAACCGAAGCCCGCGAAGGCCGCGTTGATCCGGGCTCGAAAGCCGAGGCTGGCGGCGTATTGAAGGACAATCTTCAAGCCATCACCGCGCGTCGCCACAGGGCGGAGAGGGCGTCGATGTCGAGATCGGGCACGCCGAGAAGCCGCTTGGCGGTCTGGCGCACCAGGGCCTTGTCCGCGACATCGGTCAGATATGGGGCAGGTGATTTGCCATCCACCCGCGCCAGCAGAAGCGCGGACATCAAGCCGGCCGCGCGCGCCTCCAGGGCGGCGGACTGCTCCCAGTCGACGCCGAGCCTATAAGCTGCCCACAAGGCCTGAAACGACGCCATGACCGCCTCGCGCCAGTCTCGCAGCCACACAGTCTTGAGCAGAAGGTGGGTCAGGCAAAAGGCGATATCGAAAGCCGGATCGCCATAGGCCACGCACTCGGCGTCGAGAAAAACCGGACCGTCCGGCCCCACCAGAATGTTCTTCGGGCTGATGTCGCCATGCATCAGCGCGACCTTGCGAACGGCCAGATCGGCCGCCAGGGCGCGCAGCCGCGGCGCCACATCGCCATGGCGATCGGCGGTAAACAGCAAGAACGGTGATGTCCGAAGCGCGAAGAAACACTCGTCGGTCGCGAAGGCTTCGGCGACCTCGGAACGCCCCGCCGTACGGCCGTGAACAAGAGCCAGATCCCGACCGACGGCGGCGGCGAAACCAGGATCGACCCGACCTCCGGCCATCGTGTCTTTCCAAACGGGGTGGTTGGCCGGGTCAAGGAATTCCATCGCGAAGACGGAGATTTCGGGAATCTCGGCCAACACCCGCGGAGCCAGGCGCGGATCGATTTCCCTGACCAGCCGGAGCCAGCGCACCTCTCCCGCCGCCCGCTCAACCGGCGCCAGCCATTCGGCCGCCACCCGCAGGCGGGGGATTGACCGTTTCACCGCCAGCGTCCGACCGCCCTCGATGTCTACCTGAAAGATGTCCGACGAGACGCCGCCGGCCAGAGGGCTGAAGGTTGCGTTCTGCGACGGCCCCACGAGACCACATCCCCTGAGAGCCTCAAGCAAGCCTGAGTTGCTAAGCGTATCCAAGGGCGCGGTCGTTTCCTTCAACGGGCTTGGACGCGAATCCAGTCGCCCATCAGCCCGGCGGCGCCCTGGCGATGAACTTCGGAATCCTCGAAATAGTGGGCGCCGGGGACAAGTTCCAGGCGCTTATCGGGCGAGGCGATAGCAGCGTGGATGGCCCGCGCATCACTGGGAAAGACACCCATGTCACCAGTGGATTGCACCACCAGGCAGGGCATGTCGAATTTCGCCAGCTGGGTTTCGCCTTGGCACCGCGAGGTCTCGAGACTCCACATCGACAGCCAGGTTTTAAGGCTGTTGGCGCGGCCGATGCCGACGCGGCGGTTGGCCTGGGCTGGATGGCCCGGATAGCACCCGGGGCATGGACGGTCCGACGGATCGATGGTGGGGTCCATGAAGCGAAGATCACCCCAGGTGCGATAGAGCGGGAACAGTATGTCGGGCAAACCGGCGTCGTTGACGCGTTGCAGCTCGGTCTTGGCCCAGTCGGTGATGGCCTGATTGCGCGCTCTCTGCGCGGCTCTGTAGCGGGCGATGAAGGCCGGCGCGTAAGGCGGACCGTTGTCGGGGTTGAAGGGATTCATGGACTGATCGGTGAGCGTGGGGTCGCGCTCGTCGATCACCGAGGCGTCCATCCAGTCGGTCAGGACATCGGGACGGCCCTTGTGGGCGTTGAGTGAAATATACAGGTCGGCCTTTGGCAGGTTGGCCAGGGCTTCGCCGCCCCGACCGCCCAGGTCCGCCGCCAAGGTCGGCGCTATCGCCTCGGCCTGATAAGCCCCCATCAGCGACCCACCGCCGCTGTTGCCCAGAATCACCACCGTATCGACACCGGCCTCCTCGCGAAGCCAGCGCATCCCCACGCCGATGTCGATCAAGGCGTGTTCGAGGATGAACTGATCCTCCGCGCCCCTGTACCGGGTGTTCCACCCCAGAAAACCGAAGCCCTGCCGCACGAAATAGGGCGCGATATAGTGCTCGGCGAAATCGACGTTGTAGTGGGTGGCGATCAACGCCACTTTCGGGCGCTTGCCGGCCGGACGGTGGTAGAGTCCCTGGCAGGGGTGGCCACCAGCCTGAATTCTCGGCGCCGTGGGCGAAACCCGGCCGATAAACTGCACTTCGACGCCTTCCATCGGATCGTGCCCCATACTCATTCGACCGGTATGAAGATCGAGTGGCGCAGCTGGCCGGAAACCGCCTTGGAAAGGTGACCCTTGCCCGTGGTATCCTCGACAAACAGAACCTCGCCGGCCCCGATCGTCCGCGTCTCGCCATCGCTGACGGTGATCTCGACCCCGGCGTCCAGGTTGATGATGTATTGGCGACGGGGCGCCGGGTGCCAGTCGAGGTTATAGTCCCCCGAGGTTTCTCGAAAGATTATGCCCGTGGCGGGTTGGCGGTCAGCCATCTTTCCGCCTGGCCCCTCGTGGGTCCATACGACTTCGACGTCACGAAAATGCGTCTCGCCGGCGTCGTCGACATAGAGGTTGTGAATGCGCATGACCGTGGCCCTCCCTTATTTTCCGAAACCATAGCCCGGAGCGGCGCCGCGCGCATCAACTCAAGAGCCTGATCGACTGACCCAGGGTCAGACTTGCCAGGATACCTAAACGCAACAACAGATGAACGTGGAAAACAGGGAACCTCGGACAGATGAACAACCGTATCACCGTGACCATCGAAGGCGGCGTCGCCGATGTGCGGCTTGTCCGCGTCGACAAGATGAACGCTCTCGACGACGCCATGTTCGAGGCCCTGGTGCAAACCGGCGAGCGCCTCAAGGCCGAACCCGGCTTGCGCGCCGTGGTGCTGTCCGGCGAGGGCCGCGCCTTTTGCGCCGGACTGGACATGGGCAATTTCGGCCGCATGGCCGAGGGGCCGCGCGCGGCTCCTCCCGGCGGAGCGGGCTTTGCCGATCGCACCCACGGGATCGCCAACCGGGCGCAATATGCGGTCTGGGTTTGGCGGGAGATTCCGGTGCCGGTGATCGCGGCGGTGCACGGAGTGGCTTTTGGCGGTGGTTTTCAACTGGCGCTTGGCGCCGACATGCGATTCGTTGCGCCCGACACGCGAATGGCGGTGCTGGAAATCAAATGGGGCCTGGTGCCCGACATGGCCGGCACCATGCTGATGCGCCACCTGGCGCGGGAGGATGTGGTGCGCGAACTGACCTACACTGGTCGGATTTTTTCCGGCGAGGAGGCCCTGGCCATGGGCTTCGCCACGCGCGTCTGCGCCGATCCGCGGGCCGAGGCCCTGGCCGTCGCCCATGAGATCGCCGGCAAGAACCCCCATGCGGTGCGGGCGTCGAAGCGTCTGTTGAACGCGGCGGCGGTCACCGACCAGGGGTCTGGATTGATTCAGGAGACGGTCGAACAGATCGCTCTGATCGGCAGCCCCAACCAGGTGGAGGCGGTTATGGCCAATATGCAGAAGCGCGCGCCGGCGTTTACGGACTGAGCGGCGCGGCGCCGGATTGATCACCCGCCAGGATTTCCGAGGTATAGGTCTCAACCACCAGACTGAATGGCGCGCCCTCCCCGGTTCGGAGAATTGCCGTGTGGCGGAGGAGGTATCTTGGCGCCGTGCCGACTTTGACAACCGCCCCATGCGGCGCTGGTTCCGCCAGCCATTGCACCGCGACCATCTCACGGCGGAAGTTCAAAGCCGCCACCGCCAGCCCGAACGGCGTATCGGTTTGATCAAGGCGCCTGTTCATATCCGCGGTCAAAAGCGAGGGCCGGTACCAGTTGTCGGCCTCAGACAGGATATGCGCGCCACAAACCAAATGGACGTGACGAAATCGCAAAAGCTCCCGCCGGCCGACGCCAAGACGCTGGCGGATCACTTTGGAGGCAGGCTTTTCCGCGTCATTCGATCGCACCGCGCGAATGATCGGAGGCTTCGCCAAGCCATGATCGGCACACCATTGGCGTAGCACCTCGGAAGCGCTATCGGCGCTGTTCAAGCGCGTCTCAAAGCGGGTGATCGCATCGAATTCCGCTTGGCTGACGATGGTGGTGGGCTCGGCCGCCGTGGTCGGAGATCGCGCGAGAATCGCGAAAATGACGGCGGCCACAATGACTCCACCCTGTCTCCGCGCGTCTTTTAGCGTCCACCAGTTATGTTTTGGCCAAGAGGAAATTTTTAACCAAATCCGATCGATAGCGGTCAGCGACGAAAAATAACTTTGAGGGCGGGACGCACGCGCATCGTCTTGCCGAATGTCCATAGCGCGTGCCCCGGGGGAAATTTGTGATCAAATTGGTCGGCTACAACGGTATTAAAGGTTTCGACGGAACCTATCCTAACGTCAACGGCAGAAGCGGTATCGGTGGTGGCACTGTTTCTGCCACGGCAAGCGTCAATAACATCAGCACAAAAGCGATAACCACCGGCGCGATAGCCATCGGCGGCTATGGCGGCGCCGGCGGAAACGGCGCCGATGCGGGCTCCTTCAATGGTGTACCCTATGCAGCAGGCGCGGCGGGGACCGGGTCTCCAGGTGGCAACGCCTATGCGACGGCGATCGGCACAACGACCAAAACCTCCAGCGCCAGCGCGACGGGCGGGATGGGCGGGGCAAGCGGCACGCCGGGTCTGCTATCGACCGGAGCGGTTGGGCCGGGCGGCAACTATGGCGGCAGTGGCGGCTCAGCGTCCGCCTGGTCGTCCAATGAGACCAACTTTTCAATTGCATCCGCAACGAGCACCGCCACCGGCGGCGCGGGCGGCGCGGGCTACGGCGTCGGAAAATCAGGCGGGTCGGGAGGCATCGCCGGCCCCACGATCAGCCTGACCATAGCGAAAGCCGACTCTACCTTCCTCGGCGCAACGGTAAGCGCCAGCACAACCCAGATCGGCGGCGCGGGTGGCTCCGGGATCGGTGGCGCAAGCGGCGGCGCGGGCGCGGGGAGCTTCGCCAACAATGCGGTGACTGGCTACACCAACGGCGGGGTGCTTACCCTATCGCAAACGACCGTGGCGGGAAGCGGCGGAGACAGCGACACCGGGACCGGCGGCAAGGGCGGGGGAGCGATTTCCGGCCTGATCTTCGATGACACCCATAGCCTCACGAAAAGCGCGGCTGTTTCGGCGACTGTCGCCGCCACCGCGGGGGCCGGCGGCCTGGGGGCCATCGCGGGGCAGGCGGGATCGGCGCTTTCGGCGCTGGTTCTCACCGGCGTCGGCAGGGTTCATGCCTCGTCGTCGGCGACCAGCGGCGCGGGTGTCCAGATTTCCGGAACCGCCGGCGCGTCCGCGACAGCGACCGGACTCAGCGGCGACTATATCGCGTCATCATCCGCCTCTCTTCGCGCGGGCCAGTTGATCGGATCGGTTTTCGCAACGGCGGGCGGCGCGGTCGGTGGCACAAGTACGGCCATTACGGCGGCGGGAATTGGCGGCGGCGCCATCGCTTTTTCAAGCCTTGGTCAGGCGGTCGCGTCCATTGAAGGCGCGCCATTAGCCGACAGCATCACCGCCGTCCTGACCGCCAATCCCAGCTTCGGCGCCGCTTTCGGCTCCACGCCGGTGTTTTTCGGGATCGGGGAGTTGGGCGGTGGTTATTCCAAGGGCGGGGCCGGCCTACAGACCGTCACGAGTTCCTTCACCGAGACTGTGGATCTCACTAAACTGGCCGTAAAGCAGGACCTCGTGGTTGGCCTCTACAAAGGCACGGCGGTGGGAACCGGCGTCACTAGCGTCGTCTTCGATCTCTACGCCAACGGAACCGATGTGCTTAGTCGATCCTTCACATCGGCGGCCGCGGCCGCGAGCTATTTCACCAACAACGCCATCGATCTTGGATCCCTTGTCACCCTGACAAGTGGTGGCTCCACCCTGGTCCTGCGGGCGACGTTGTCGGTGACGTCGGCGACGGCCAAGTCTGGCTTCTACGGTCAGCTGATCCTGGGCGATCCCCCCGCCCCCACAGCCAGCGTCGGCGCTTTTGCCCAGGCCATGGCCAGTATGAACTCTGGCTCAGGCGCCCTGTCCTCGGCCATGGCATCCGCGGCCAGCGTCTCGCACACTATCCTGGCCGCTCCGGCCCACTTCGCCTGAGTTTGTCCGAGCTGTCGCCGATTGGCTTCACCAATCTGACCTGAACCTTCATCGTTTTGGATTGTATCAATCCAAAACGATGAAGCGGGCGGGGTTGCGTTCGGGTTCGTATGACGCTCAAATCTCCAGAAATCAGGAGGTTCCGCCGGTGCCCTATGTGCAAGACCGCGTCGTCCATGACGCCGACTCCCATCTGATGGAACTGGAAGACTGCCTAAATCCGTATTTTGATCGAAGGATGCTGGCGGCCTTCCACGATCTGCCCAGCTATCGGCACAAGGTCGGCGACGGGCGGTGGTCGGCACAGGCCAGGCGAAGACAGGACGACGCGGCGTTCCGGGCCGGCGACGCCGAGAACATCCTGCTGCGCAAGAACTACGAGGCGCTGGGCTCTTTCCGCCGCGCCGACCGTCCCGCCGCCCTCGATCTGCTCGGGTTCGCCAGCCAGCTGGTCTTTACGACATTCTGCCTTGGCAATTTCGGGCTGGATGAATCGGGTCCGGCGGAGCTCTGCTATGCAGCCGCCCAAGCGCACAATCGGATGATGACCGATTTCTGCTCGGTCGATCGCCGGTTCCTGGCGACGGCCTATGTGCCCCTAACCGACTTCGCCCGCGCCGCGGAAACCGCACGGGAGGCGATAGAAATGGGCGCCAAGGCGCTGCTGATTCCTTCCCGCTGTCCGCTCGGACATTCGCCCAGTCATCTAGGCTTCGACCAGGTCTGGGCGCGAGCCCAGGAAGCCGGAATTCCGATCCTCTTTCACGTGGGCGGCGAAGAAAAACTCAATCCGGCCTATTTCGAAAATGGCATGCCGCGCGTGAAAGACTTCCACGGCGGCGAGGAAAACTTCACCTCGGTCAGCTACATGACCATACCCCTGTCGGTGATGCAGACCCTGGCGGCGATGATCATAGATGGTGTGATGGATAGGTTTCCGCGATTGAGGTTCGGAGCCATCGAACTGGGCGCCTCCTGGTTGCCCGGATGGATGAAATCGATGGACTCGGCTCATCTGGCGTTCTTCAAGAACGAGGAACGCCTGCATCGGCTTTCGGCCAAACCTAGCGAGATCGTGCGTCGGCAAGTTCGCGTAACACCCTATCCTCACGAGGACGCCAGTTGGCTGATCAGCCAGGCAGGGCCGGAAACGTGCCTGTTTTCATCGGATTTCCCGCACGTCGAGGGTGGCAGGAATCCACTCAAGCGCTTCGGGGATTCGCTGGCTGGGACCCATGCAGGAGCGGTGGATCGTTTCTACGCCGGAAATTTCATCGACATGATGGGCGCGGGCCTGGCGGAAGATCTCAGACGCCCTCGGCAATCGGTCGCCGCCTGATCGTTTGGTCTGAAAAGCAAGGACCGGGTCCCAGCGCTCTAACGCTGGACCCGGTTCTTGACGGAATTCAAGAAAAGCCTGGCCAGAGAAGCGTGGATACCCTCAGGCGAAGTGACTCGGCACGGCCAGGGTTGTGCGCGCGCCGCTGGCCACGGAGGCGATGGCGACCGACAGAGCACCCGAGCTCGAGCCCATTGCGGCCATGACCTGCGCGAAGGCGTTGGGGCTCGCGCTGACCTTGGCGGCGGGAGGATCGCCAAGGATCAGCTCGCCGTAGAAGCCCGATCCAGCCGCCGACGTGGTCACTGACAATGTCGCCTGGAGGGTCAGGGTGGAGCCGCTGAGCGGACCGCTGGCCAGGGATCCGAGATCGATGGCGTGATTGGTGAAGTAGGTCTTGGCCGCCGCCGCCGTGGCGAAGGTCTGATGGATGACATCCGTTCCATCAGCGTAGAGATCGAGGGTGACGCCTGTCACCCCGGTTCCCACGGTCGTGCCCTTGTAGAAGCCCACGACCAGATCTTGCAGCGGGTTGAGCTGGGTCAGATCCACGGTCTCCGTAAAGGAACTCGTGACAGTTTGCGAGCCACCCGTGCCGGCGGCCGAATGAGCGCCGCCCAGTTCGCCGATCCCGAAGAACACTGGCGCTGGGCCAAAGGCCGCCTTGATATTGGTGTTCGAGTTCAGGACCGTATTCGCCGACGCAAGGGTGGGCGCGCCCTCAATGAAGGCCACGCCCTGTAGCGAGCCGGAGAACTGCACCGCGGCGGCCCCAATGCCGGCTACCGCCTTGGCCGCGCTGGTTCCATTGACGACACCGCTCGTGGTGGACGAGACGGATTCGATCAGTTGGCCGCCAAGAAGCGCGTTGTTGGCCGAAGCGGAGAGATCACCGCTAAGGCCGGTGGCGGTGGTGCTGGCCGTGGCCAGGCCTGCAAGCAGAATACCCGTGCCGCCGGTGGCGGAGGTGGCGGCATGGACCTCGTTCGCACCGGTGAGAACCAAGGTCGCCGTGCCCGCAGCCGACGCGCCCGGGGTTGGCCCATAGCCGCCACCGCCGCCGGTGGCGGACACTGTCGCATTGACCACCGCGCTTGTGGTCGGGCTCAAATTGTCATTGAAGGTCAGGCTGGAGGTTCCCGCCCCACCCTTACCGCCAGCGCCGATATCGCTGTTCCCACCCGCTCCGCCCACATCGGTCTGCGACAGGGTCAGCGCGCCACCATTGGCGTAGCCGGTGACCATGTTGATCGAACTGCTAGCCGCCCCGGCGCCACCGCTGGCGCCGCCCAGACCGCCGCCGCCCGCGCCGCCGGTCTGGCTCATGACAGCCGTGGCCGCCGCGCCGACGGTCGACTCACCGGCCGCGGCCATCGAAGGACTGAGCGCGCCGCCGACGCCGCCACCGGCGCCGCCCACCTTGCCGAAGCCATAGCTGGTCCCGCCAGCTCCCGCCGTCGCGGTGCTGGTCGCGCTGGCGAAGGTAAGGCCGTTGTAGTTGGTGCTTCTCGCGGAGGCGAAACCGCCGGCGCCGCCCTTGGCGCCGCCCACGCCAAGTTCGCCAGTCGATAAATGACCGGGAAAGCCGCTGGCTCCGCCATTGCCGCCAATGCCAATGGCGACCGCGCTATTGGTGGTGGTGGCCGTGGCGGTTGCATAGCCGTTGCCGCCCGGTCCGCCGGCTCCGGCCACGCCAGGAACCCAATGGACGCCGTTGGTGTCATCTCCCTCATCGCCGCCGTTGCCGCCGTGGCCGCCCTTGCCACCGATCGCGATGGCGCCGGTGACGACGGCGTGGGACGAAATGTTATTCACGCTGGCGGACGCCACCGCCGTGCCACCGCCGAGACCGCCACGGCCGGGCGCGCCGAACGTGGCGCCATCCCAACCATCAGGGCCATCAGAACCAATTATCGTGACCATACTTTACTCCGATCAAGGCTACTCGAAACAATCAATCATTGTATTTGCACACAGGAAATTTAATCAAGCCGCAAAAAATGACATTTGTTAATAAATACTTGTAACAAAGTGACGCAGCGCCGAGCAATTCGTCGCCGCCTGATCGTTTGGTCTGAAAAGCAAGAACCAGGCCCAACGCTTTTAACGCTGGACCCGGCCCTTGACGGCATTCGAGAGAAGCCTCGCCAGAGAAGCCTGGATGGACTCAGGCGAAATGGCTCGGCACGGCCAGGGTGGTGTGCGCGCCGCTGGCCGCGGAGGCGATGGCGGCCGACAGAGCACCCGAGCTCGAGCCCATTGCGGCCATGACCTGCGCGAAGGCGTTGGGGCTCGCACTGACCTTGGCGGCGGGAGGATCGCCAAGGATCAGCTCGCCGTAGAAGCCCGACGCCGTGGTCGTGGTCGTGGTAACCCCGGTGGTGGGGTTCGTGGTGGTGGACGAAGTCGTCAGGTTAGAGGTGACCGACAGGGTCGCCGTCAGTGTCAAGGTGTCGGCGCCCAAGGTAGCTCCTGAAGCCAGGGATCCCAGGTCGATGGCGTGGTTGGTGAAATAAGTCTTGGCCGCCGCCGCCGTCGCGAAGGTTTGATGGATGACATCCATTCCATCGGCGTAGAGATCAAAGGTCACGCCGGTGACACCCGTGCCGATCACGGTGCCTTTGTAGAACCCGACCACCAGATCCTGGCGAGGAGACAGCTGGGTCAGATCCACGGTTTCGGTGAACGAGCTCGTGACGGTCTGGACGCCCGTAGCGGCGGAGGAATGCGCGCCGCCGAGTTCACCAATCCCAAAGAACACCGGCGCGGAGCCGAACGCCGCCTTGATGGCCGCATTCGAGTTCAGGACCGTGTTCGCGGAGGTGATGGTTGGCGCGCCCTCGATGAAGGCCACACCCTGAAGGGTGGTGGACAGCGCCAGCGCGTTGGCGCCGAGGCCAGCCATCGCCTTGGCCACGCTCTTGCCGCTGATATCGCCGCTCGTCGTGGATGAGACAGACTGGATCAGTTGACCCGGGCGAAGATCGCTACTGGCCGAAGCCGAAAGATCGCCACCGAGGCCGGTAGCGGTGGTTGTGGCCGTGGCCAGGCCGGCCAGGTGAATGCCGGTGCCGCCGGCCGCGGAAGTGGCCGCATGGACTTCGTTCGCGCCGGTGACGACCAGGGTCGCCGTGCCAGCCGCCGCCGCGCCTAACGTAAGACCGGCGCCACCAGCGCCGCCGGTAGCCGAGGCCGTCGCTTCGACTACAGTGCTGACGGTCTGGCTCTGGGTATCGTCGAATGTGAGGCTGGAGACGCCCGCCCCGCCCTTCCCGCCAGCGGCCAACCCGCCAATGCTATCGCCGCCCGCGCCGCCCACGTCGGTCTGCGAGAGGGTCAGCACGCCGCCGTTGGTATAGCCGCTGACCATGTTGATCGAGCTGCTTGCCGCACCGGCGCCGCCACCAGCGCCAGCCACGCCGGCGCCGCCCGCGCCGCCAGTCTGGCTCATGACCGCAGTCGCTGCCGCACCGGCGGTCGACTCGCCCGCGGCCGCCATGGAAGGACTGAGCGTGCCGCCGACGCCTCCACCGGCGCCGCCAACCTTGCCAACGCCGTAGCTAATCCCGCCAGCCCCCGCCGTCGCGGTGCTGGTCGCGGTGGCGTAGGATAGGCTGTTGTAGCTGGTGCTTCTGGCGGAGGCGAAACCGCCAGCACCGCCCTTGTTCGCGCCCGGCCCCGGTGAGCCGGTCAACAGCATGCCCGGGGTTCCGCTTGCCCCACCCGCCCCGCCAATGCCGATGGCGAGAGCGCCGTTGGTGGTGGTGGCAGTCGCGGTTGCATAGGCGTTGCCGCCAGGACCGGCCGCTCCGGGAGTTCCGGGAGCGACATAGTTACCGTTGACGTCATATCCTGCGTCGGCGCCATTGCCGCCATGTCCGCCGGCGCCGCCGGTAGCGTTCGCGCCGGTGATCACCGCCGTGGATGAGATGTTCTTGACGCTGGCGATCGCGACGGCCGTGCCACCGCCCAACCCGCCCTTTCCCGCCAAACCCAACGCGGCGCCGTCAGCGCCGTTCGGACCGTCTGAACCAATTATAGTGATCATAATATGCTCCGATCAGGGTTAATTAACAATGTTTGTCATTGTAGTTTTACCTACGTGTTTTTATCAACCCGCTAAAAAGTAACATTTGTTTATAATTACACTCGATACATACATAAAAATGACATTTATTTACAATTATTCCCAATAACTACTAAAAAGTATTATTTGTTTATAATTAATCACAATAAAACTGTGTTTGACCGCCGCAATCGGTGGCGAAGAATCGAGGGAAACGGAATTCCCGCATGCGGTCGGATGGCCTAGAAGGCCCGGATGACCGACGAACCCGTTCAAATCATTGCCCGCGGCGCTCGAAGCGAGGCGGAGTCCGCCGCGACGGCCATGGACGGTGATCGAGATCTCGAAGGGGTGACCTATTCCATCATCGAAGAGGATGAGGCGGCGGGTGTGTG